>JBGPOC010000106.1:0-7492 GCA_041487825.1 Candidatus Dormibacteraceae bacterium
CGCTTGTTGAGGTAGGCCATCTCGCGCAGCCGGTGCTGGATGATCTCCCGATCCAGGTGCGTGTCCGGGAAGATCTGAGGGTCAGGCCAGAAGCGGACCACCGTGCCGGTGTGGTCGGTCTTGTCCACGGCCTTGACGGGGGCCTTGGGCACTCCGCGTGCGAACTCCATGTGGTAGACCTTCCCGCTGCGGTGAACCCAAACCTGCAGATGCTCGCTGAGGAAGTTCACCGCCGACACGCCCACGCCATGGAGACCGGATGACACCTTGTAGCCCCCACCCCCGAACTTGCCGCCCGCATTGAGGCGGGTCAGGACGAGCTCCAGCGCGGAGAGGCCTTCTTTCTTGTGGATGTCGACCGGGATTCCCCGGCCGTTGTCATCGACCGAGCAGCTGCCGTCGGCATGGAGGGTAACGACGATCCGGGTGCAGTAGCCGGCCAGCGCCTCGTCTACGGCGTTGTCGACCACCTCGTAAACGAGGTGGTGGAGACCGGTGGTGGTGGTGGACCCGATGTACATGCTCGGTCGCCGCCGCACATGCTCCCGGCCCTCGAGGACCTGGATCTGCTCGGCGTTGTACGCCACGTCGGCGCCCAAGGGCTGGGGCCTGCGTTTGCGGTCCGGGAGCAGATTTCGGGCTTCGCTCACGGGTATTGCAGCCCTCCCAGCCTGGAGAACTCGTGGGGATCAACTGGGCAGAGTTTCAGGATTCAAATTCTACCGGATTTCGAGTTCGAAAATGGCCTCGGAGGGCCCTTAACAGGGGCGTCTAAGGCGTCGGTTTCCAGCGCAGCACGGGGTCCTCGCTCTGGCCCTGCAGGTAGGCGTTGATTTGGCGGGCCGTGGCGACCTCGTCCAGCCGCCCGACGGGCAGTCCGTGGGGCGCTTCGTGCAGCGCTGCCGGCGACTCCCTGGCCTGCTGCACGATCTCTTTGATCGCGGTCGCGAAGGCGTCCATGGTGCCCTTGCTCTCGGTCTCCGTCGGCTCGACCATGATCGCTTCGGGCACGACCAGCGGGAAATAGATCGTCGGCGCGTAGAAGTCGCGCTCGAGGAGGCCCTTGGCGACGTCGAGCGCCTTGATGCCGTCGCCCGCCAGGTTGTGGGCGCTCGCGACGAACTCGTGCATGCAAGGTCCCCCGTGCGACATCTCGAGCAGGCCTTCGAGCTCGTGCCGCAGATAGTTGGCGGAGAGTACGGCGTCCAGCGAGGCCTGCTTGAGGCCGTCACCGCCCATGGCGACGATGTAGGTGTACGCGCGCACCAACATCCCGAAGTTGCCATAGAAGCTGCGCACCCGGCCGATGGACTGGGGCCGCTTGAAGTCAAGCTTCAGCTGGCCGTTCATCCGCTCCACGGTCGGCGCCGGGAGGAATGGGACGAGGTCGGCCTTGACGCCCACGGGGCCCGCCCCCGGACCGCCGCCCCCGTGCGGGGTCGTGAAAGTCTTGTGTAGGTTCATGTGCACGGCGTCAAAGCCCATGTCGCCGGGCCGGCAGATGCCCATGAACGCGTTCAGATTGGCACCGTCGTAGTACAGCATTGCCCCCGTGGCGTGCACAAGTTCCGCAACATCGAGTATCTCGTTCTCGAACAACCCCAAGGTGTTGGGGTTCGTCATCATCAGTGCGGCGACCTTTGGGGAGAGCTTGGCGTCGAGGTCGGCGAGGCTGATGCGCCCGTCGGGTCCGGACTTGACCTCGACCACCTCGAATCCGCTCAGGGCCGCGCTGGCCGGGTTGGTGCCGTGTGCAGAGTCCGGGACCAGGACCTGGGTGCGGGCGTCGCCTCGCGAGCGGTGGTAGGCCTGGATCATGCGCAGCGCGGTCCACTCGCCTTGGGCGCCGGCCGCCGGCTGCAGTGTCACCCGATCCACGCCCACGACCGCGCAGAGCGCCTGCTCCAGGCGCCACATCAAAGAAAGGGCGCCCTGAACCGTGTCCTCTCCCTGGTATGGATGAAGGTCGGTGAAGCCGGGTAGCGCAGCAGCGATCTCGTTGACGACCGGGTTGTACTTCATCGTGCAGCTGCCGAGCGGGTAGAACTGCTCGCTGATCGAGTAGTTCAGAGAGGCAAGCCGGCTGTAGTGGCGCATGATCTCCGGCTCGCTCAGCCGGGGCAGGCCCGGAGGGCGGGCTCGCAAGAGCTCGCGCGGCAGGATGGCGGTGGGGTCGGGCGCGTCGACGTCGGCGTCGGGTAGCCGTGGCCCGTGGGCGTTGGGCCGGCTCTTTTCGAAGCTGAGCGGTTCGGTCACGATCCCAGAGCCTCCACCAGCTCGTCCAGGGCACGCGCATCGTTGACCTCGGTGCAGGTGAACGTGAGCACGCCCTTCAGCTCGCGGAACCAGCGGTGCACATCGAGACCGCCAAGGATTCCCTTGCGGGCGAGCTTCCTGAGGACGGCCGGTCCCTTGGGGACCCGGATCGGAAACTCGTTCAGGAACTGTCGCTCCGGGAAGGCCCTCTCCCAGCCGGGGATAGCGGCAAGCCGGTCCGCGAGCGCGTGGGCGCGCTTGAAGCCGACCTCGGCCACCTGGCGCATGCCGTCGGCACCCATGTAGGTCATGTAGACGCTGGCGGCCAGCGCGCACAGAGAGTGGTTGGTGCAGATGTTGGACGTCGCCCGCTCCCTGCGAATGTGCTGCTCTCGAGCGGTCAGCGTGAGCACAAACCCCCGGCGGCCGGCGGCATCGTGCGCCGCGCCGACCAGGCGCCCTGGCAGGCGGCGGACGAGGTCTTTGCGGCACGCGATGAAGCCGACATGAGGCCCGCCGTAGTTGGGGCTGAGGCCAAGCTGCTGGCCTTCACCGGCGGCGATGTCCGCGCCGTATTCGCCCGGCGGGGCGAGGATCGCGAGGCTGATCGGATCGACGCACGCTATCGCCAGCGCCCCGGCCCTGTGCGCGCTCTCGGTCAGGCCGGGCGCATCGACGAGCAGGCCCAGGAAGTCAGGCTGCTGGAAGACGACGGCAGCGGTCTTCGAATTGGCCTCTGTGCCCTTGCGGACCTTGATGCCACGGCCGTCGCTGAAGGCGCGGAGCACCTCCATGTACTCGGGATGCAGGTATCCGACCACCACCACCTCGTTCCGGCCGGTGTGGATGTGGGCCATCATCGCCGCCTCGGCCACCGCCGTGGCGCCGTCGTACATGGACGCGTTCGCGACGTCGAGGGCGGTGAGCTCGGCGATCAGGGTCTGGAACTCGAAGATGGATTGCAGCGTGCCCTGGCTCGCCTCGGGCTGGTAGGGCGTGTACGCGGTGTAGAACTCGGGCTTGGACGTCACCGCGGCCACCGCCGCCGGGATGAAACGCCGGTAGACGCCGCCGCCGCGGAACGTCAGCCGGTCGGCGAAGACCCGGTTGCGAGCGGCCAGCGCGTTGATCTGAGCCATGGTTTCGAACTCGGACAGGCCTGACGGGAGCTCCAGCGCCGGTATGCGTAGTGAGGGCGGGATGTCGATGAGCAGGTCGTCCATGGACGCGACGCCGATGGCGGCCAGCATGGCGGCGCGCTCTTCGGGGGAATGGACCAGGTAGGCCATCGCTGCGCTAGGCCTCCGCGACCTTCTTGTAGGCCGCCTCGTCGAGGAGCCCGCTCGGAAGCTCGCCCGTCAGCTCGAGCTTGAGGATCCAGCCGTCGCCGTACGGGTCGGAGTTCACGAGCTCGGGGTGGGCATTCAACTTGTCGTTGACGGCCGTGATGCGTCCTGCCACCGGAGAGTAGAGGTCGCTGGCGGCCTTGACGGACTCGACGACGCCAAAGCTTTCTCCCACCGCCAGCTTGCGGCCGGCAGCGGGAAGCTCCATGAAGACCACATCGCCGAGCTGCGACTGGGCGAAGTCGGTGATGCCGACGGTGACATTCTTGCCCTCGGCCGTGAGCCATTCGTGGGACTTGGTGTAGAAGCGTTCAGCCATTCGACTCCCAGCTCCTCGTGCTCAAAGATGGACGCGATTCAGGTTTTGACCGGTGCGGCCGCCGAGTGCGCCGAGCCGCGGTAGAAGGGAAGCTTCACGACCTCGGCTTGAGCTTCCCGGCCTCGGACCTCGACCGCAACCTTGTCCCCGATCCGAAATGATGGGGCTTCAACCATCGCCAGCGCGATCGGGTGACCCAGGAAGAACGAATGGGTGCCGCTGGTGACGACGCCCGCGCGGCGGCCGTCAGCGATGACGGCGGCCCCGTGCCGGGGGATGCTGCCGGGCTCGGTCGTCAACCCGATGAGCGTCCGGCGAGGGCCTTCCGCCCGCACCGCGGCAAGGGCGCTGCGACCCAGGAAATCGCCCTTGTCGAGCTTCACCGTCCAGCCGAGCCCGGCCTCGTACGGATTTACGGTCTCGTCCATGTCGTTGCCGTACAGGCGAAGCGCAGCCTCGAGCCGGGTGGCGTCCCGGGCGCCGAGTCCGGCCGGCAGGACGCCCGAACTCTTGCCGGCCTCCAGAATCGCGTCCCACGCCCGAACGACGTGCTCTGAATCGACGAAGAACTCGAAGCCGTCCTCCCCCGTATAGCCGGTGCGTGACATGAGAACCGGGATCCCCGCCAGATCGCCTGGGCGGAAGCCGAAATAGGGGATGTCGTCGGTTTGAGAGCTTCCCTCGGGCAGGAGCTCGGCGGCGCGCGGGCCCTGGAACGCGATCAAGCTCACCTCGGCGGTGCGATCGACCAGCGAGACACCCGCTTCGAGGTGCTCTCTCATCCACGCCACATCCTTCTCACGATTGGCAGCGTTGACGACTACGACGAACCTGGCACGGCTCTCCCTGTAGACGACAAGGTCGTCCACGGCTCCGCCCTTCTCGTTGCACATCAGCGTGTACAGCGCGTGTCCAGGCGCCAGCTTGGCGATGTCGTTGGTGAACAAACGCTGGAGGTATCCCTCGGCCCGGGCGCCGTCGACGTAGAGGCGTCCCATGTGCGAGATGTCGAAGAGGCCCGCCACCTTCCGAACAGCGAAGTGCTCGTCACGGATGGAGGTGTATTGCTGCGGCAGCTCCCAGCCGCCGAAGTCGACCATGCGGCCGCCGAGGGCGACGTGGCGTTCGTAGAGAGGGGTGCGGTTGGGTTTGCTACCCGTCAAGTTCGGCGCGCTCGTCGTCATCTTCGAACTCGATGGCATTCGGGTCGATGAAGGCGAGCAGCTCTTCGTCGTGCAGACGCCTGGCGTCGGCGACAACGTTGGCCACGTACCGCGTGCGCTCGACGGTCCACTCGAGCTTTTCGGCCAGCTCCGCCTCCGTCGGTTGGCGTTGGAGCTCGAGGCGCATCAAGATCTCCGTCCGTTCGTAGTCCGTGGCGGCCGCGACCAGCAGCTGTGCGTCGCGGACGGCGGCCGCCTCGGTCGCGATTGCCGCCTCGATCTGAGCGCTCACCTTGGCCTGGGCGAACTGCTCAAAGTCGAGCTCGCCGCTGGCGGCGAAGGAGCGGACCGCCTCGACGAGGCCGATCGATCCCTCCTGCACCAGGTCGGCAACCGACAAGCCCTGGTTTCCGCACTGGCCGGCCAGGCGTATGACCATGGGAAGGTGGCCAGCGACTAGGCGGTCCTCGCTCTGACGATCACCATGCCATGCGCGCTCCAGGAGGATCTTCTCTTCGCCCGCTTGCAAGGGCCTTGACAGCCTCACCTGCCGGATCAGCTCGTGCAGCGCAGCTGCATCCTCTTCCATCGAGGTGGGCCGGTTGGCGTTGCCGCTCTCTTCCGGCTTGAATTGCGCCGCCACCCTTGAATCTTACGACGCAGATATATCTCTCCCGCCCCGTCAGGGCGGCCCGATGTTCCACGTTTTACATCCGCACCCCGGACCCAGGATTGCCATACTCGAACCATGCGCAGGGGCAAGGCGCTGCGAATCGTGCTGGTGGCTCTCGGGGCGGCGTTGCTCCTGCCCGGGCATGCCGTCGCCGCCACTCCCCATGTCGAGCAGGCCGATCTCACCGGCGACATCAACACCATCATGGCCGCGTACATGGCGACGGCTGTCAATCGAGCAGAGACCGACCACGCCGACGCCCTTCTCGTAGTGATGAACACACCGGGCGGCATCTCGACGTCGATGGACGACATCGTCACCAGCCTCCTCAATTCGAAGGTGCCGGTGATCGCCTATGTCTATCCGAGTGGAGCGCGCGCAGCCTCCGCCGGATTGTTCGTCGCCGAGGCGGCGGACATCGTGGCGATGGCGCCCGGCACCAACATCGGTTCCGCTCACCCGATCGACGCCGCGGGAGGGGACCTCACCGGAGACCTCGGGACCAAGATCCTCAACGACGCGGTAACAAGAGTTCGCAACCTGGCCAGCATTCACGGACGCAACGCCGACTGGGCGGAGCAAGCGGTTCGCAATAGCGTGAACATCAACGCCGAAGATGCGGTCAAGCTGCACGTGGCTGACCTCGAGGTCGCCGACCGGGCCACGCTGATGAACGCGGTCGACGGCCGCTCGCTGACTCGGACCGGCGGGACGCTCGTCCTGCATACGGCCGGCGCGCGCATCGACGACTTCCCGATGCCCTACTGGCAGGTGTTCCTGAATGCGCTGATCGACCCTACCGTCGCGGCTCTGCTGATCCTGCTCGCCGCATACGGGATCATCACCGAGCTCACGACGCCCGGCGCGATCCTGCCCGGCGTCGTGGGCGGAATCGCCGCCATCCTCGCCATCGTTTCGCTCGCCAACCTCCCGGTCAACATCGCCGGCGCCCTGATGATGTTGCTGGCGCTGATCCTTTTCCTCGCCGACCTGAAGGCCAACACGCACGGGATTCTCAGCTTCGGTGGCGTAGTGTCGCTCGTCCTGGGCATGGCCTTTCTCATCAACACCGGACCGGTCGGGCTCGGCGTCAACCCGGTAGTGATCTTCGGGTCCGCGGCGATCAGCTTTGCCTTTTTCGTCTTCTTCGTTGACAGGGTCCTGCGGGCGCGCCGGCGCAAGGTCCTCATCGGCGCGGACGCGCTGGTGGACGCCATCGGTGAGGCGCGCGAGGAACTGTCGCCGGAGGGACTAGTCTTTGTGCGCGGGGCGCTGTGGAAAGCGGTCGCCCTGCGCGGCCCGATCCCGGTCGGGAGCCCAGTGCATGTGGTCGGTCGAAATGGACTGCAATTAGAGGTCGTCGCGGGAGCGGCCGAGGTGACGAAGGAGAAGGAATAGTGGACTTTGGCTCGCTGACCATCCTGGCTGTGATCGTGGTGCTGGCCCTGGTCGTCGCCGTTTCCGCCATCCGCATCATCAACCAATACGAGCGTGGCGTCGTGTTCCGGCTGGGACGCCTGATCCCTCTCAGGAAACCTGGCTTGAACTTCATCATCCCTTTCGGGATCGACCGTCTGGTCAAGATGGATATGCGCGTCATCACCCTCGAGGTGCCGCCCCAGGAGATCATCACCAACGACAACGTGACGGCCAAGGTGAATGCCGTCATCTACTTCCAGGTGATCGACGCCCAGAGGGCAGTGACAGAGGTGCTGAACTACATCAACGCGACATC
>JBGPOC010000107.1:0-7401 GCA_041487825.1 Candidatus Dormibacteraceae bacterium
CGATGAGGTGCTTGGTGGCCAGGGTCGCGCCGGTGACGTCGTCGGAACCGACGAAGGGGTCCGCGCCATCGTCGCTGAACCGGTTGACCAGCACGTATGGAGTCCGCTGGCGGCGAAGCCATTGCACGGCCGGGTCCTGCAGGAAGGTGCTCGCGAGGATCACGCCGTCGACCCGTCGCGCGGCAAGGCTCTGAAGGTGCGATCGCTGGCGTTCCGGGCTGCCGTCGGTGTTGCACAGGAGCACCTGGTAACCGCCAAGCGCGGCTCCGTCCTCGACGCCCCTGAACAGCCCCGCAAAAAATGGATTGTTGATGTCCGGGATGACCACCGCGAGGACGAAGGTCTGGCGGAGCTTCAGTCCACGCGCCACGCCGTTGGGCCGGTATTCGGTCTCGTGAAGAAGCGCCTCGATGCGGGCCCGGGTGGCGGGCGAGATGCGCAGGCTGGGATCGTTGTTGGCCACGCGCGAAACCGTCGAGGGGTGAACCTTGGCCCGGGCGGCGAGCTCCTTGAGTGTTACCGGCATCACACGAATGGTCGCATTGACATTCGTTTCATGCGTGCATAAGATAGGGCAATCGTTTGTTCACCGCAAGCCGCCGCGTGTTGCGAAGACCAGCACGCGGGTGGGAGGAGCGAGCCATGCGAAGGGCCTTGATCGCATCTGTGGCGGGCCTCGGCCTGACCATGATCTCTTGCGGCGGAGGGGGGACGGCCACCACCTCTCCATCGCCCGGAACCCCGATCACCATCGGCGTGTCGGTGTCCCTCAGCGGCGACTTCTCCAGCGACGGCCCGGCTTTGGAGAAGGGCTATGACCTGTGGGCCGCGGACGTCAACAAGAGAGGCGGCCTTCTCGGCCACCAGGTCACCATGAAGTACGTCGACGACACCAGCAGCACGCAGCAGGTGGTGACGAACTACCAGAACCTGATCACCTCGGACAAGGTCGCACTTGTGTTCGGACCATATTCGAGCCTGCTGACGAAGCCTGCGGCCACAGTGGTCGACCGCCTCGGCTACGCGTTCCCGGAGCCGGCCGGAGGTGCTCCCTCTGTGTTCGCGCTCGGGCTCCACAGCCTGTTCTTCGTGCAGCCGGCTGCGATCGAGGACAACCTGGTCAGCTATACCAATTGGCTGCTGGCACTGCCCGCAGACCAGCGACCGAAGACCGCCGCATACGCCACGGAGGACGACCCGTTCACACAGCCCCAGATCGACAAGGCGAGGAGCATCCTGGAGGCGGCGGGCGTCACGACGGTCTCATACAAGGTGTATCCGGCTGAGACCACTGACTTCACTCCGCACGCCTTGAAGGTGGCCAGCTCGAACGCCGACGCCGTCATTCTCGGCACGCAGGTGCCGGACGCCATCGCTTTCGTCAAGACGTTCATCACGCAGCACTACAACCCGAAGACGCTGATCGAGACCGCGGGGCCCGACCAGGGGGCCGAATTCTCCGGCAAGCTCGGAGCCAACACAGAGGGGATCATGGTCCCGGCCGGTTGGGCGTCGGGCTCGCAGGCTTACGGAAATCCGACTTTCGTGGCCGAGTACATCGCCAAGTACGGCGGCACCGCGGCGGACATCAGCGCCGACTCGGCCGAGGCCTACAGCGTGGGACAGGTCGTCGACCAGGCCGCGACCAAGGCCGGCAGCATCGACAACCAGAAGTTGATCGACACTCTCCACACGGGGACCTACCAGACCGTGCAGGGCCCGATGGGTTGGGATTCGGTCGGGAAGCCCCAGGGCGGAGTGGGCGTCTTCGTCGAGCAGTGGCAGAACGGAAACGCCGTGTTCGTCTGGCCGGCGACGGTGGCCAGTGCCCAGCCCGAGTACCCCAAGCGCAACTGGCAGTAGGAACTGGTGAGGTGGGGACGGTGAGCGACAGCCACCGTCCCCACATCGCGACTGGTTCATCGCGATGACGCTCGTCCTGGAGGCAGCGGTGCTCGGCATCCTCACCGGGGGCGTCTACGCGCTGATGGCGTCCGGTCTCACCCTGATCTTCGGCGTCATGCGCATCATCAACGTCGGTCACGGGGCGCTGGTGATCCTGGGGGCCTATCTCAGCTTCGTCCTGTGGCGCAACCTGAACATCGATCCGTTCCTGAGCCTGGTCGTGACGATGCCCGTCATGTTCATGCTGGGCGTGATCCTGCAGGTCGTCTTCGTCCGCCCGTTGAAGACCGATCGCGAGGCCCTGTCAGTGCTGGTCACGTACGCCCTCGCGTTGGGCATCGAGGGCTTGCTGGGCTACGTCTTCTCATCCAACTACGTGCAGATCACCGCCTGGTATGACACCGCGAGCTTCCCGATCGGCAACTTCCGGATCACATACGTGTACGTCTACGGTTTTCTGCTCTGCCTGGCGATCCTGGGCGCGATCTTTCTCATGCTCTATCGCACCACCTTCGGGGGCGCCATCCGCGCGACGATGCTCAACCGGACCGCCGCCCAGCTCGTCGGCATCGACGTCGACCGGGTGTCGGCGATCGCCTTCGGCATCGGCATGGCGACCGCAGCGGCCGGTGGTGTGGTGTTCGGGATCACCAACACGTTCAATCCTGGAAGCCACTACGACTTGATCTCGAGGTTGCTGACGATCATCGTCCTCGGTGGCCTGGGGAGCCTGCGCGGCGCCATCATCGCCGCCCTCGTGATGCTGGTGATCGAGGACGTAACGTCGGTGGTGATCTCACCGGTCTGGGCGAGCTTCGTCTTCTTCGTCATCCTGGTCGCTGTTCTGCTCCTGCGACCCCAGGGGCTGTTCGGCGTGACCGTGCGCGATCGCGTATGAAGCGCCTTCGCGACGTTCGCGTCCTCATGGGCTCGGGCCTGGTTCTCCTGCTTGGCTTCGCTCTCGCCTTCCCCGCGATCGCGCCGGATTCGGCGTCGACGAACATGGCCGTCTTCACGATGATGTTCGTAGGCCTGGCGACCGCGTGGAACATCATGGGCGGCTACACCGGCTACATCTCTCTTGGGCACGCGGGGTTCTTCGGCTTCGGGTCCTACGCGCTGGGCCTCGTGCTGGCCAAGCTTGGAGTCGCAGGCGGATACACGCCATTCTTGTTCGTGCCCGTGGCCGGCCTCCTCACGGCCCTGCTGGCCGCCGCGGTCGGCTGGTTTGCGCTGCGCACGCGAGCGGCGACCTTCGTGATCGTCACCATCGCCTTCATGTTCATGCTCCAGCTGCTGGCCGAGAATCTCACCAGCCTGACGGGCGGCGGGGCAGGCCTCGGTTTTCCGGTCGCGCCCTGGCGGGGCGATTTCTACAACATCCCGTTCTACTACGCGATGCTCGCGCTTGCCGTCCTCGGCCTGGCGGTCTCGTGGGCGATCCGCCGCTCGAAGTTCGGCCTCGGGCTGCTGGCCATCCGCGACGACGAGGACAAGGCGCTCGCGGTCGGGGTCCCGGCCGGCGCTTTCAAGCTGACCGCCTTCGTGGTCAGCGCGGCGCTGGTGGGGATGATCGGCAGTGTCTACGGCTACTACGTGATCTTCATCTACCCGCAGTTCGTGGTCGACCCGCTGATCGGCATCTCGATGGTGCTGATGGTGTTCCTCGGTGGGCTCGGCACCCTCGGCGGACCGGTCCTTGGCGCGCTCATCCTCGAACCGGCGCAGCTATGGCTCGCATACAACTACGGGGCCAGCCGGCTCTACCTGGTCCTGTACTCGGCGGTCTTCCTGCTCGTCATCCTGTTGATGCCACGCGGCATCATCCCGTCGGTTCGCGACCTGATCACGAGATGGCGCTCCGGCACCGGCGGATCGGCCGCAGCGCCGGGGGCGGCGCGTAAGCCGCCCGCGCCCGCGGCGGGGACGGCGCCTTGAGCCTGCTCCAGGTGGACCACCTGAGCAAGCGCTTCGGCGGCGTCGTCGCGGTGGACGATTGCTCGCTCTCGGTCGCGGAGGGAGGCATCACCGGGCTCATCGGCCCCAACGGATCGGGCAAGACCACCATCTTCAACCTCATCACCGGCTTCATCGCCAAGGACCAGGGCCGCATCACCTTCAAATCGCAGCTCATCGACGGACTCGGGCCCGACCGCGTCTACGCGCGCGGGATCGGCCGTACTTTTCAGCTCGCGCGAATCTTCCCGCGGCTCACGGCGCTGGAAAACCTGCTCGTGCCGGTGCGGCGCAGCGGCCTGCGCGCCCTGTTTTCGCGATCCGACTGGGGCCACGAGAAGTCGCGGGCGATGGAGATGCTCGGCTTCCTCGAGATCTCCCATGTCGCGGGTCAGCTGGGCGGCTCGCTATCCTACGGACAGCGCAAGCTGCTCGAGCTGGGAGCGGTGATGATGGCGGATCCCGAGCTCGTGCTCCTGGACGAGCCGGCGGGCGGCGTCAACCCGGCCTTGCTCGAACGGATCGCCGACCGCATTCGCACGCTCAACGCGCGCGGCACCACTTTCTTGATCGTCGAGCACAACATGAGCTTCGTTATGAACCTCTGCTCCGAGGTCATCGTTCTGCACCGCGGGCGCCAGATCGCAAGCGGCAATCCGGAAGCGGTTCGCAACGATCCCGCCGTCCTCGATGCGTACCTGGGGGCCTGAGTTGGGCGCGCTCCTCGAGCTGAAGGGACTCTGCGCCGGTTACGGAGGGGGAGACGTGCTGCTCGGGGTGGACCTGACGGTCCAGGAAGGCGGTCTCGCATGCATCGTGGGGCCCAACGGCGCAGGCAAATCGACGGTCCTGCGCGTTGTCAGCGGCCTGCTGCGCCCCAGTCGTGGATCCGTGATTTTCCGAGGCGAGTCCATCGCCGGCCTCAGCCCGCGCTCGATTCTCAATCGCGGCATCGTCCAGGTCCCACAGGAACGCAGTCTCTTCCCGACCATGACCGTCTGGGAGAACGTGAGGCTGGGCGCCTACACGGTTCGCGATCGGGGGCTGATCGAACGCCGTCTGGCGGCCGTCAGCGAAACCTTCCCCATCGTCAAGGAGCGCCGCCACGACCTGGCCGCCTCGCTGTCGGGCGGCCAGCAGAAGATCGTGGAGTTTGCGCGCGCGCTGATGCTCGATCCCTCGCTCCTCATCCTCGACGAGCCGTCCATGGGCCTGGACCCGAAGACGCGCACGGCCGTGTTCGACACGATCAGCTCGATGAACCAGGCGGGCCACACCCTGCTGCTGGTCGAGCAGAACGCGCGCTCGGGGCTCGGCATCGCCAGCCACGGCGTCGTGATGGAGAGCGGGAGGGTCCGGCTCGAGGGTCCCGGCCCCGACGTGCTCAACAACCCGGAGATCGGCCGCCTCTACCTGGGGGCGGCATGAGCCGCCACGACATCATCTTCGCCGGCGCAGGCCACAACAACCTGGTCGCGGCGGCGTATGCCGCACGCGCTGGTTTCCGAGTGTTGGTCCTCGAGGGGGCTCCGACCATTGGCGGAGACACCAGCAGCGAGGAGCTCACGCTGCCCGGGTTCATCCACGATCCGTGCGCCACCGCGCACAACCTGATCCAGAGCAATCCGCTGATGCGAAACAACGAGCTCGGGCTGGACGGGCATGGCCTCAAGTACCTGTACCCCGACCCCGTCTTCACGATGCCGTTTCTGGATGGCAGCTCGATCACGATGTGGCGAGATCTCGAGATGACCTGCGCCGAGCTGGCGCGATTCTCCTCCGCGGATGCAGACGCCTACCGGCAGCTGCTCGCCGACTGGGACCTCATGGCGCCGGTGGTGAGCGACGAGCGCGCCAGCGCGCCGAGGCCACCCGCCGACGTTCTCGCTGGCACACAGGCCAGTCCGCTCGGCGGCAGGATGGTCGCGATCCGCGGGGCCACGGCTCTCGACGTCGTCAAGGAGCGCTTCCGCGAAGAGCACGTCCGAGCGTTCTTCGCCTGGATCGCATTCATGACCTTGCATCCTCTTGATGAGCCCGAGACCGGCCTCATGGCGTTCTCCCTGGCGGCCGGCCGGCAGCGCTTCAGCTGGATCCTGCCCGAGGGTGGATCGGTCCGGCTGCCGCGGGCCCTGGCGAGCGTCATCGTGGCGCACGGCGGCGAGATACTGACGTCGAAACGCATCACACGCATCGCGGTCGAAGGCGGGCGAGCGACCGCGGTCGAAACCGCTGACGGAGCGACCTACCAGGCGGACAGGGCCATCGTCTCCACGATCCACGTCAAGCACCTTGCGGGGATAGTCGGCGAGGACAACCTTCCGGGGGATTACCTGGCTGGTGTTGCGCGATGGCAGCCAAACCTGACGATGTTCGTCACGCACTACGCACTTTCCGAGGCGCCACTCTTCAAAACCGAGCAAGGCGCGGGCGCCAGCGTGACGATGGGGGCGCTGGAATCGCTCGATGCTTACGGGGCGCTGCTCGCCGCCTTTCGCGCCGGGCGGATCGACCTACGTGAGCCTGTGTTTCTCGCGCTGACCCCGACCGTCATCGACCCCACCCGCGCCCCGGCCGGCAAGCACACGTTCAAGGTGATCAGCTTCCTCCCGTACGAGCTCGCGGATGGCCCCGAGCGCTGGGACTCGATCAAGCACGACGTCTCGAACGAGCTGTTCGAGCGGCTGTCGCTGCTTTCGCCGAACCTGTCCCGGCGCATCGTGCTCGGCGAGCGGGTCGAATCTCCGCTCGATCTCGAACGCAGAAACCCCGCGAACTGGCGTGGCTCATGCCATGGGGGCGCCAACTCGCCCGAGCAGAGCGGGTGGTTCCGGCCGGTGGAGGGCTGGTCTTCTTACCGAACGCCGGTGGCCGGCCTCTATCAGACGGGAGCCTGCACCCACCCGGGTGGCTCGGTGTCGGGTCTGCCGGGCCGCAACTGCGCGGCGGTGCTGCTGCGCGACCTCGGTTCGAGCCTTGAGATGGCGATTCGCGGCAAGGGTTCGAAGGAGGCGGCCATCTCATGAGCGCGCAGGAGACGACGAACCGAGTGCAGGTCGCGGCGCACCACTGGCGGCCGCGGTTCGTGGCCAACGGCATCGACGTCAACGATTTCGACGACACCGTCGCACGAACACTCGAGTGGAAGGACTGGGGCCCAAACTGGCTGGCCGTCGGAGAGATGCACGAGGCGCTCGGCCGGGAGGCCGCGCAGCGCGAGCGGTGGCTGTCGGCCGCCCAGGCATATCAGCGGGCAGCCTGGTGCTGGCACCTTGGCAAGTTCCTGTGGTTCGAAGATGCCCGGCTGCACGCCGAGCTGCGCGATCGGTCGGTCGCCGTCTACCGCAGGGCGCTGCCTCACCTCGACCCTCCCGCCGAACGCCTGGAGATCCCGTTTGAGGCCGGCATCATCCCCGGCAACCTGCGCCGGCCTGACTCCCACCGGCCGCCTCCACTTGTCCTGCTGGTGCCCGGGCTCGACTCGTCCAAGGAGGAGCTGTTCGCCATCGAGGAGGACTTTCTCCGCCGCGGCCTGGCGAC
>JBGPOC010000108.1:0-7394 GCA_041487825.1 Candidatus Dormibacteraceae bacterium
ACCTCCCCGGCGCGGTCGTCGGGTGGGCCGATGCAGCGCTCGCAGGCCTCGTCCGGGCGGCCGATCTGCTCCTGAACGCCACGCCTCTCGGCCGGCGTGAGGAGATGCCGATCCGCCCCGCCGCCCTGCCCAAGGATGGCGCTGTGATCGACCTCGTCTACGTGACGGGCGGCACGCCGCTGGTCCGGAAGGCTCGATCCGTCGGGTTGCGCACGGCGGATGGCTGGGTGGTGCTCCTGGCGCAGGGCGCGCGCTCCTTCGAGGTTTGGACCGGCCGCCCCGCGCCGCTCCAGGCCATGCGCGACACTTTGCAGCCGTGAACGTCGTTCCGCCGGCGGTGCCGATCCTGCTTCCCCTCGTGTGGGGTCTCGTCGGGGCGGCCGCAGGGTGGTTCGTCCGTTGGGGCTCGGTGCGCCTCGCTCGCTTGGAGGGCCTCGAGCCGGGCGACCGGCGCTGGCAGGTATTCGGCCCACCGGTCCTGGCTGCTCTACTGTTCGGCGTCTTCGCGTTCCATTTCGCACCGTCCCCGCTGCTGTTCGAGCGGAGCCTCTTCGTCCTGGTCCTGGTGCAGGTCATCTTCTTCGACTTCGAGCACCGGTTGATCCTCGATCGGGTCATGTTCCCCTCGATGGCCGTCGCCCTCCTGGTGAGCCTGTTCCGCGACCCGTGGTGGTTCGGGATCGCGGCCGGACTCGGAGCCGGCCTCCTCTTTCTGCTGCTGGCGCTCGCCGGCTCGGCGATCTTCAAAGCTGAAGCGCTCGGCTTCGGCGACGTCAAGCTCGCGGTGTTCATGGGTCTGCTGCTAGGCCCTCTGCCGACGATCCAGGCCGTGTTCTATGGCGTGTTCATGGCCGGGCTGGTGTCGATCGGAGTGATCGCCTGGCACCGTTCCCTGAAGGGAACCATCGCCTACGGGCCGTACCTCGCCGCGGGCGCCTTGATCGTTCTCTTCATGCTGCCCTGACGTGGCGCCTTGAGCACAGGGTGAAGGAACCCTCCCGGTTGCACGACAATAGGCGTCAATGACCGGTCAATTGCTTCCAGGCGAGAACCTCGTTCTCACGGACCACCCCCACTGGATAGTGGTCGTCAAATCGCTCGTGATCCCGATCGTCCTGCTGATAGCGGCAGTGGTGGTCGACTTCACCGTCACCAAGTCCGGCATCGCTCACTTTCGAACCATCGTGAGCCTGGTCGCGATCGCCATCGCCGGACTGTGGCTGATCGTCGTGTGGATCCGCTGGCAGTCCACCTCCTACACGCTCACCGATCAGCGCATCAAGATCGAGACAGGCGTGTTCGGCAGGCAATCCAAGATGATCCCGATCGACAGGGTGCAGGACTGCACCACCAAGCAGTCGCTCGTCGGCCGGATGCTCGGCTACGGGCGCGTCGAAGTGGACGCCGCCGGCGCGCAGGGGGCCGAGGTGTTGAACCACCTGCCGAACCCGGGCGTCTTCCGCGACCAGGTGTTCGTGCAATCGGAGAAGCGTCGCGGTGGGGCGCCCGCCGCCCAACCGCACCCGAGCGGCATCTGAAGCCCGCACTGGTTCTCATCGGCTTCATGGGCTGCGGCAAGTCGGTGGTCGGCGCCATCGTGGCCCAGCGTTCGGGCGCGCCCTTTCAGGACCTGGACTTCGTCATCGAACATGAGGCGGGCATGTCGATCTTCGACATCTTCGCCACCCGCAGCGAGGATGCGTTTCGCGCAATGGAGTCGCGCCTCCTGCCCACTGTGCTTCGGCCGGGCAGCGTGGCGGCGCTTGGTGGCGGCGCTCCCATGGACGACTCCAACTGGAAGCTCATCCTCGACCGGTCCACCACGGTCTTCATCGATTGCTCATTCGACACCATCTGGAAGCGGATCGGCCAGGACAGGAGCAGGCCCCTGGTCACCGGCAGGACGCGCGCGGAGCTCGACACGCTTTTCAAGAAGAGGCGACCGCGATACCTGGAGGCAGCCCACCGCGTCGACGGCGATCGCCCACCCGACGTGATCGCAGAAGAGGTCTTGAAACTTTGGTCCGGCTGATCATCGAATCGCAGTCGGCGAGCTATCCGGTGGTGATCGGCAGCAGCATCCATCGGGAGCTCCGCGCCGCGGTGGCGCGCCTGGATCCGACCGCCGCAGCGATCGTCACGGACGCCAATGTACTGCCGTGGGCCAGGAAGGTCGCCAGGACCGTGAAGCGGGCCGGGGTCAAGACTCCGATCCACGTGATTCCACCGGGCGAGCGCTCTAAGTCGATGGCCGCTCTCGGCGATGTCCTCGCCTTCCTCGAACGGCAGAAGGTGGACCGTGCGGGCTGCCTGATCGCTGTCGGCGGTGGCACGGTCGGTGATATCGCCGGCTTTGCAGCCGCGACCTGGCAGCGAGGTATCCGCGTCGTCCAGGTGCCGACGACGCTGCTGGCGATGGTCGATTCGAGCATCGGAGGCAAGACAGGGGTGAACGGTTTGCGGTCGAAGAATGCGATCGGAGCCTTCTGGCAACCGGCCGCCGTGATCGCGGACCTCGATTCTCTCCAGACGTTGCCGCCGGTGAACTACCGGGAGGCATTCGCCGAGGTTGTAAAGTACGCCGTTGCCATGGACCACGGGCTTTACGAACTGCTGCTCAAGACGCGCGAGCGGCTGGTCACGCGGGACCACGCCGCGCTGGAGCAGGTGGTTTTCCAGTGCGTCATGGCAAAGGCGCTCGTCGTCGCCAAGGATGAGCGCGAGCTGGGGCTGCGGGCGATCCTCAACTACGGCCACACGGCCGGGCACGCCCTCGAGGCCGCGAGCGGCTTTCGCGTGTCCCACGGCCGCGCGGTGGCGTTTGGAATGCGAGTCGCTGCGCGCATCGCGTTGTCGCTGGACCTCTGCGGCAAGCGCCTGGTGGAGGCGCAGGACGCGATGCTGGCTGCTTACGGGTTGCCCGACAGCCCGCCGAGGGCCGACCTGGCGAAGGTCCTGGCCGCGATTCCGCGGGACAAGAAGGCGCGCAGGGGAAAGGTTGCGTGGGTGATGCCCCGCCGGCTGGGCCACGCAGAGCCCGGCCACCCCGTTCCGCCGGCCGTCGTCCGGCGAGTCCTGCGTAGGGCGCTCGCGTGAAACGCATCGTCGTCGTCAACGGTCCGAACCTGAACCTCCTGGGAACGCGAGAGCCGCAGATTTACGGCACGCGCTCCCATGCGGACCTGGTGAAGGCCATTCGCGCAAAGGCCCGCAGGCTCGGGGTCCAGGTCAGCGTCTTCCAGAGCAACCACGAAGGCGAGCTGATCGACTTTCTGCAGAAAGAGGCGCCCGGGTCGGCGGGCATCGTGATCAACCCCGGGGCCCTCTCCCACTATTCGCTCGCGCTCTTCGACTGCCTCCAGTCGCTTGCGGTACCGACCGTTGAGGTTCACATCTCGAACATTCACGCGCGCGAGGAGTTTCGGTCGAGGAGCGTGACCGCGCGCGCAGCCCGTGGCGTGATCACCGGCCTCGGCTTCTCCGGCTACCTTCTCGCGATGGAGTTCTTGGCCGAGGGATGATCTCGACGGGTGACTTTCGCAATGGGACCATGTTCGAGATGGACGGGCAGCTTCTCAGCGTGGTCAGCGTGGAGCACATCAAGCTTGCGCGCGCCGGCGCCGTCATCAAGGCGAAGCTCCGCAACGTCATCACCGGCTCCATCTTCGAACACAGCTTTCGCAGCGGCGACAAGTTCAAGACCGTCCGCATTGACAAGAAGGAGGCCACCTACCTGTACGCGGACGGCACCCACCATTACTTCATGGACACCCAGACCTACGACCAGGTGCCGGTGGACGAGGAGATGATCGATTCGGTGCTGCCGCTGCTCAAGGAGGGGAGCCTCGCCTACCTCCTCCGATACGACGACAGGTTGATCGGGGTGGAGCTGCCCATCAACGTCGAACTCAGGGTCGTGGACACCGATCCGGGTTTCAAAGGCGACACGGTTTCGGGGGCCACCAAGCCGGCCAGGCTCGAATCCGGCGCAAAGATCCAGGTCCCCCTGTTCATCCAACCCGGCGACCTGATCAGGGTCGACACGCGAACTCAGACGTACATGGAGAGAGCCTAGGCGGGAGTAGGCGGGCGCTTCGCGCCGCCTTATAAGGGAAACCCGGATGGTTTCCCTCATCGCCAGGCGCTTCGCGCGTGGACCCGGCCCTGAGCCAGCGGCCAGCGAAGCGTTGACCAACCGAAAGGGCCGGCGCTCTTTTCCGGTATATCGATGGGATTCATTGAAGAAAAGTCTCTCCAGGCGACGTTTGGGAGTGGCTCAGGACAAAGTCATGGCCGGGCGGAGCCCGGCCAACCCGGCGGCGCTCGTTCCAGGAACCCATCCGAGGGGCTGGCGGGTAGACTGGGTTTTATGGGAGACAACGGTTCGCTGGGCGCGGTACGGGTGGCCAACGAGGTCATCGCGAGCATCGCGGCGCTCGCGGCCTGCGAGGTCGAGGGTGTCGCCGGAATGGACGAGACGGCTGCCCGCCACTTCGGGGACTGGGTGCGGCGCCAGAGCGCGCATCGCGGGGTTCGCGTCCAGGTTGAGGCGGACCGTTCCATCCACCTCGAGGTGTTCATCACGGTCGACTCGGAGGGCAAGTTGGCGGAGGTGGCCAGCGCCGTGCAGGCCAACGTGGTCGAGGCGACGGAGCGGATGCTCGGACTGGAGGTGGGCGAGGTCAACGTCTTCGTCTCCAGCGTCGCGTTTGCCAACTAGGGTGCCGAGGAAGCTGGGCCAGAAGGGAAAAGCCGTTTTCCCTCGATCCTGATGGGTAAGCGACACCAGGCCCGAGAGCTTGCGCTCAAGGTCCTGTTCCAGCTCGAGAGCTCAGGCGACGACCCCGAGGAGGTCTTGCGGTATCACGCAGCCGAAGGAGCTGCGACCGCTGACGTCGAAGCCTTCGCCGCCCGGCTGGTCCGCGGGGTCATCGCCAATCAGGAGAAGCTCGATGCGATCCTGTCCGAAACCTCCGAGCACTGGAAGGTGGACCAGATGGCCAAGGTCGATCGGATCGTGCTGCGCATCGCCGTCTACGAGATAGCCATCGACCGGCACGTTCCGACCAAGGCCGCCATCAACGAGTCGATCGAGCTTGCGAAAACCTTCTCCGGAGAAGAGGCCGGCCGCTTCGTGAACGGCATCCTCGGTCGGGTCGCCGCGAACGTGACGTGAGCTCGGACGAGTCACCCGGCGAGAGCTTCGAAGAGCTCCTGGCACGCCTGGAGAGCACCATCGCCCGACTGGCCGATGGAACAGCGCCGCTCGATGAACTGGTCGCGGCCCATCAACGGGCGTCGAGCTTGCTCGTCGACGCCGAGCGCCGCCTGGAGGGATTGAAGGCGCGCGCAGATCAACTGATCGTCGCCTTGCGGCCATGACGTACCTGCTTGCCCCCCTCGTGGCATGGACGATCGCGCAGACGGCCAAGGTGATCATCTACTCGGTTCGAGAGCGGCGGTTGAACCTGCGAGTGCTCGCACTGACGGGCGGCATGCCCAGCAGCCACAGCGCGATCGTCATGGGGATGACCACGGCGGTCGGTAAACATTCGGGGGTCGGTTCCGCCCCGTTCGCCATCGCGCTTATCTTCTCGTTCGTGGTCATGTACGACGCTGCGGGACTGCGGCGAGCTGCGGGGCGCCAGGCCGCGGTTTTGAACCGGTTGGTCGAGGACCTCGTCCACATGCGCGGTGTCCAGGAACAGAAGCTCCGGGAGCTCCTTGGCCACACCCCGGTGGAGGTGCTCGTCGGCGCGGTGCTGGGCGTCGCGGCGGGGTTGATCCTCTAGACGTGCCGCGCCTTGACGTGCTGGTGACGAGAAGCGGGCTGGCAGAGTCCCGCGAGCGGGCCCAGGCATTGATCATGGCCGGCAAGGTGCGCGTCGCGGGCGAGACGGTTCGCCGGCCCGACCGCTCGGTGAGCGACGACGCCGCGATCTCCGTGGAGGGCGGTCCTGGCTACGCGAGCCGAGGCGCCTTGAAGCTCGCGCCGGCGCTTGATGCGTTCGGGCTGGACCCACCGGGGCTGGTCTGCGCCGATATCGGCGCATCGACGGGCGGCTTCACCGACGTGCTCCTCCGCCGCGGAGCGGCCCGCGTGTACGCCATCGACGTGGGTCGTGGCCTGCTTCATTGGCGGTTGCGCCAGGATCCACGCGTGGTCGTCATCGAGCGCGTGAACGCACGTGAGCTGGAAGCCTTTCCAGAACCCGTGAGCCTCATCGTCGTCGACGTGTCCTTCATCGGCCTGGAGAAGGTCCTCCCGGCTCTTCGTCGCGCGGCACCGGCTGCCGAGGTCGTGGCGCTGTTCAAGCCCCAGTTCCAGGTCGGGCGCTCGGAGGTGGGGAAGGGCGGGATCGTCCGTGACCAGGACGCCGTCGGGGCCGCATTGAAGCGTTTCCGCGAATGGTGCGCCGGCAACGGGTACGCGGTTCGCGGCGAGGCGGCATCCGAGCTGACCGGCGCGGATGGGAACCGCGAGATCTTCCTGGACCTCCTTCCCGCATGAGGGTCTGCATTCTCCACGGACCCCGCGCCGAGAGGTCCGTGGTCGACGTGACGGTGAAATCTCTGCGGGATCGAAACGTGGAGTGTTGGGAGGCCGACAAGGACGGTCCCATGAGCGCGATCACCAGGGCGATCGCCGGCACCGACCTGGTCGTGACGCTCGGCGGCGACGGGACGTTTCTCGCAGGCGCGAGGCTCGCCGCCCCTAGAGGGATCCCACTGCTCGGAGTCAACCTGGGACGCCTGGGTTTCCTGACCGAGCTCGAGGCGGAACAGGTGGAGGACGGGTTGGCCCGATTCATCCAGGGCGACTACCGGATCGAGGAGCGAACCATCCTGCAGGTCACCTTGCGCCGCGGGGCCAAGAACCTCGTGCGCGCGATCGGGCTCAACGAGGTGGTCGTCCACCGCTCCGGCGACGCTCGCATGCTGCGCGTCGAGATCGACGTCGCCGGCCAGGCCGTCGGTGTGATCGACGCCGACGGGGTCATGGTGGCGACCGCCACAGGGTCCACCGCCTATGCGCTTGCCAGCGGCGGGCCGATACTCGAACCCACCCTCCGCGACCTCATCCTCGTGCCGATGAACCCGTTTGCGCTGACCGTCCGCCCGATCGTGTTCCCGCCCGGCCAGGACATCAGCCTCGCGATCGTGCGCGGGCCCGCCGAGATGCGCGTCGACGGGGCGCGGCGCGGCCGCTCGGTCGAGACCGGCGACACGATCCGCTGTGGGTCGCACCCGCGCCGTCTCAAGGTCGTCCGGTTCAGCCCTCCCGAGACGTTCTACAGCCGCCTCGGCGAGAAGCTCGGATGGGGGCGCCCGCTCGTCCCGATGAAGTGATGCTGCGTGAGCTCCGGGTCCGGGACCTGGCCCTCGTCGCGGAG
>JBGPOC010000109.1:0-7376 GCA_041487825.1 Candidatus Dormibacteraceae bacterium
CGGCCAGGAAGATGCGCGGTATGCTCGCCGAGGCCGCAGCGGCCAAGATGGGCTGTTCCGCCGACCAGGTGAACGTGGGCGGCGGGCGCGTTGGCGACCTCAGCTTCGAGGAGGCGAGCATCCTGGCCGAGGCTCGCTTCGGGACGCTGACCAGCGCCGGCAGCTACACACCGCCCAAGATCGCCGGTCCTTACAAGGGTTCCGGCGTCGGCCCGAGCCCGGCGTACAGCTACTCGGCCTGCGTCGTCGACCTGGACGCCGACCCGCGCACCGGTCTCGTGCACCTGAACAAGGTCTGGATCGCACACGATGTCGGCCGCGCCATCAACCCGCTCCTTGTCGAGGGCCAGGTCGAGGGCAGCGTGTATATGGGACTCGGCGAGGCGCTGATGGAAGAGCAGGCGTTCCGAAAGGGCCTGCACAAATGGCCTTCGATGCTGGAGTACAAATCGCCGACCTTCCTGGATATGCCCGAGGTCGAGACCTTCATCGTCGAGACGGTCGATCCCGAGGGACCATACGGCGCCAAGGAAGCGGGACAGGGGCCGCTCCTTCCGGTGATCCCGGCCGTGAGCTCGGCGGTCTTCGACGCCCTGGGCGTCTGGATCGACGAAGTTCCCATCACGCCCGAGAAGATCGTCGAGGCGCTGAGACGCAAGGGCAAGGGAGAGCCCGCCCGGTTTGGGCCGTCGCACTTCCCAGCGATCCCCTACCCGCCCTGCATCAAAGTCGAGCCGCCACCAAAGGACCTGGACCTGAATGCTGCGGCTGCCTCGATTTAAGTACCTGCGGCCCAAGACCGCGCGGGAGGCGGCGACGATCGCCGCCGAGCTGGGGCCGCGCGCGATGTTCGTCGCGGGTGGAACCGACCTTTTCCCGAAGTTGAAGCGACGGCAGTTCGAGGTCGAAGCGCTGATCGGTCTTGACTTCCTGGCCCGTGAGATCCGTCCCGGCGCACGCGAGACCGATGTAGGCGCCGGTGTCACCCTCGCATCCACGTCGACCGATGCGCATCTCATAGCGAATTTCTCCGGCTACGCAGAGGCCGCGGGTCTCGTGTCGTCGCCACCACTTCGCAACGCAGGCACGATCGGCGGCAACCTGTGCGTCGACACCCGGTGCAACTACTACGACATGACGTACGAGTGGCGAAAAGCGATCGGCTTCTGCATGAAGAAGGACGGAGACATCTGCCTGGTCGCGCCGGGGAGCCCGCGGTGCTGGGCCGTGTCATCATCCGACACCGGTCCGATGGCGATCGCCCTCGAAGGTGTGGTGACGCTCGCCGGCCCGGACGGCGAGCGCGAGCTGCCGGTCGCCGCGCTGTATCGCGACGACGGAATCGATTACATGGCTAAGCAGCCACACGAGGTGGTGACGGCCCTGCGCTTACCCGCGATCAAGGGCAATCAATCTGCTTATGTGAAGCTGAGGCGCCGCGGCTCGATCGACTTCCCGATCGCCGGCGCTGCGGTGGCCCTGCAAATGGATGGCGAAATCGTGACGCGGTGCCGGATCGTGCTTTCGGCGGTCGCGTCGCATCCCCTCGAAGCACGCGCCGCGGACGAGTTCTTGACCGGCAGGTCGCTCGACGAGGAGACCGTCCGCGAGGCGGCCGAGATCGCCGCCAAACCGGCCAAACCGCTCGACAACGCCGACCTCACGCACTTCTGGCGGAAGCGAATGGTCCGGGTGGTCGTGGAGCAGGCCTTGACCCGAGCAGCGACCAATGCCGGGGGTTCAGCGGTTAAGCTTCTAGGTCAACACCGAGGATGATTCATTTCACCAGGCAACAGTCAGGACAGGGCATGGTCGAATATGCATTGATCCTCGCGCTCGTGGCGCTGATCGTCATCGTCGCGCTGATTGCGACCGGCGGCCAGCTCATGAACCTGTACTCGAACATCGTGCAGACGATGTGCTTCTACCACGCAGGCTGCTAACCCCTCGAGCGGCGGCGTCGGTAAGTGGAATTCACTCGAGCCGTCACTAGCGCCGCGTGGTTGGCTGGGGTCCCCCCAGCCATGACTTTGTCTCCAACCACTCCCTAGCGTCGCGAGGAGAAGGTCTTCTTAAAACAAAGCCCATCCTTATACCGGAAAGAGAGCAGCGCCTGCGGCGAAGCCGCACGCGCGATGAGAGGGAACCATCCGGGTTCCCTCTCATACGTCTAGTCGCCTCGCGCTGACGCCGACGCCTCCGCCGCTCTCTCAGCCTTTCGGCGGATCGCGTCCCAATCGCGGCGGGCGAGCGCCTCGGCGGAGAACAGCGAGTTCGTCAGGCCGACCACTCTGACCCCGAGGCGCAGGTAATCGGCGATGTGCCCGATCTCGACGCCGCCCGACACCCAGTACGGCACGCCGCCCATGGGGCCCTGCAGCGACCTTATGTATTCGACGCCGCCGACGGGGTTGATCGGGAAGACCTTCACGAGGGCGGCCCCGGCCAGCCGGGCCTGGTAGATCTCGGTCGGGGTAAGCGCCCCCAGGACGCAGAGCAGGTCCTCCTGCCGGCAGGCCTCGGCCACCTCAGGAAGCAGGACGGGCGTCACCACGAAGGAGGCGCCGGCGTCCTTGGCATCACGGACTGCGCCCGGGTCCCAGACCGTGCCGACTCCGATCGGTGTCTTGCCGCCGGTGGTCGCCAAGATGCCGCGCACCATCTCGAAGCAG
Organism: Candidatus Dormibacteraceae bacterium; assembly: GCA_041487825.1. GTDB lineage: Bacteria > Chloroflexota > Dormibacteria > Dormibacterales > Dormibacteraceae > Palsa-872. The sequence continues at coordinate 2,673 of JBGPOC010000109.1, forward strand.
GACGGCACGGTGGTCGTGATCTCGATCGTCCCGACGCCGCCCTCGATCGCGGCGAGGCAGGCCTGGAACCCGTCGTCCGGGCTCTCGGTGCGCAGCACGCCGCAAACGCCGTTGGGAAAGATGCTCTCGATGCTTCGCACAGCCGGTCGATTATCCCCCGGAACGCCTGGCTTCGTTATATTGGTACATACGTATGACCGGGGCGACTGCGGCTACAGAAAGCAGCCGGGACCAAATCATCCACGCCGCCGCGGAATCCCTCCTCGAAAACGGGTACTCGGGCACGAGCGTCCGCTCGATCGCCTCAAAGGCCGGCGTCGCCATCGGCAACCTTCAATACTGGTTTCCAACCAAATCGGAGCTGCTGGTGGAGGCCTGGCGGTTCCTGACGGCCCGCTCGGTCGAGGAGCTGCGCACCGCCCTGAACCAGCTCACAGACCCGCTGGAGGTCCTGGAACTCGGCGCTGAGTCCATCTGGGCCTCGCTCCGCCGCCTTGGCGACATCCAGCTCGCCGCTTTCGACCTGCTGGTCCAGGCTCCGCGAACCGAGAGGCTGCGGGCGTACCTCCCAGAGCTGTTCACGAGGTACCGCGAGGTCATCCAGGAGCAGCTCGACCGACTCGAGGAGGACGGGCGGTTCCGGCTCACCGTCCCCCGCGAGGTTCTCGTCCCGCTCGTTCTCAACACGGTTCTAGGCTTCGGGCTCTATTACGTGGTCACTCGTGACGACGAGTCGTGCCTGAAGGCCCTGAGCGCCTTCAACCAACTCGCCGCCACGTTGATCGAGCCGGTGCCATGAGGGTCCAGGCACCGGTGATCGACCACGAGCTCGCTCGACTCGACGGGCTCTGGGAGGACGGGCTCTCGGAAACGTACCGGGCCTACCTCGAGGCCGTGGATTCGTACAAGCCTGCGATGCGGCCGAAGCTCGCGCTTGCGGCTGCCTTGATCGAATCCGGCATCCGGCTCCAGGGCCTGGGCGGGCGCGCGGCGCCGCCGGCGCCGCTCCTGATGGGCGACCTGTGCCTTGCTCGCGCGTCGCGGATCCTGGCCGACACCGCATCGCAGGAGCTCCAGATCGCCTTTGCGCTGGCCATCGAGCAGATGTCCGCGGCCGCCGCGGCGGGCGGCGCCGCCCCCGCCGTGCGGGAGCTCCTGACCAGCGCATTCGAGCGCGCGCGATGATCGCCAAGCGGCTTCGCTTCAAGACTTCGGGCCCGACGGAATTCGTCGACATCACCGGGCTGCTCCGCGAGGAGGTGAAGCGATCCGGCCTCCGCGCTGGGCGCATGCACCTGCAATCGCTCCACACGACCGTCGGACTTGCGGTCAACGAGAACGAGCCACTGCTGCTCCGCGATTTCCAGTCGCTGCTGGAGCGGCTCGCACCGTCGGGGGCGGGTTACGAGCACGACGATTTCACTCGCAGGTTCGACATCGCCATCGACGAGCCCGTCAACGGCCATGCCCACTGCCGGCAGCTCCTTCTCACCGGCTTCGCGACCCTGCTCGTGGAGGATGGTGAGCTGGTTCTGGGCCGGTGGCAGTCGGTGTTTGCCGTCGAGCTCGACGGCCCGCGCCGGCGCGAGCTGGCGATTCATCTGGACGGCGACTTCGAGATTAGAAAGGCGCGCTCCTCCCCGCTCGCCGGGGAGGTCCGGCGAAGCCGGGGAGGGGCCGCTGTGACGAGGATTCCCGTCGACCAAGAACTGGTAGAGCTCGAGCTCAATCGGCAGCTTCTGGTCGACCCCGAGCCGGTCGCCGTCCCCATGCGCCGCCTGGTCGAAGCGGGCGGCAAGCGCCTCCGCCCCCGCCTGGTGCAGCTCACGGCCCGCATCGGCCCGCACCACGAACCCCTGCGGGCCGCCGCCCTGGCCGCGGCGGTGGAGCTCCTCCACAATGCCACGCTCATCCACGACGACTACGTCGACGAGAGCACCCACCGGCGTGGCCGCCCCACCGTGGCCGCGGAGGAGGGGGCGGAGCGCGCGATCGCCGTCGGCGACTTCTACTTCGCCAAGGCGACCAGGCTCATTGCGGAGATCGGCAACCGCGAGGTGACATCGACGATCGCCAAAGCGCTCGAGGCGATCTGCGCGTCGCAGATCGACGACGTCGCTCTTCGCGGCGCCTACCCGGGCGACCGCGAGTCCTACCTTCGGGTGGTGCGCGGAAAGACAGCCGCCCTGTTCGCCGCCGCATGCGCGTCCGGCGCCCTGCTGTCAGAGGCGACGGCGGAAGCCGTCGAGGCCCTGAGGCGCTATGGCGACCTGGTCGGCATCGCCTTCCAGATGGCGGACGACATGGTCGACTTCAGCTCGAGCTCGGGCAAGCCCTTCGGCCTGGACATCCGCCAGCGCGTGCTGTCGCTGCCCTTGATCTACGCGGCGGAGGACCGAGAGGTCGGGCCCGAGGTGCGTGAGCTGCTGGCCGGAGCGCTGGGCGACGACCAGGTCCGCAGGGTCACCGAGCTCGTCAGGTCGAGCGACGCGCTGCAGCGGGTCGGTGGCGAGGCGCGTGGCCTGGTCGATGCCGCGCTGCGCGAGCTCGAGGCGGTGGAACTGGACGGCCTGCGCCCGACCCTGATCGGCCTCGCCCGGTCGGCCGTGGACAGGGAGTCGTAGCCGGCTCGGTCACCCCCCGTTTTCCAACGGGTCGATCACGTATCCCCATGATCCACGGAGCGTGATCTGTTGTTTCCCGCCTGCCATTGCGAGACGAACGTCAACGCTTCCCGAGCTGGCGTGTCGCCAGTCTCATGTCTAGATCGGCAACGTGGACGGTCGACCGGCCGTTACGCATGGTCCCCGTTCGGTCGATGCTTCGAGCCGGAGACGATGCCGACCGTTCCCATCGCCAGTCCCACGTACGCGACGTTCGTCCAACCCGCCTCGGCGGCCATGGCTCGCAGCTCGTCCGGCGTGCGATACGAGTCGACGGTGTCGCTGAGGTACCGGTACGCCGACGGTTGTCCGGTGATGGCGCCGCCGATGGCCGGTAGGAAGGTCTTCAAGTACAGGCGGTAAGCGCCGCCCACGGGCCCCCTGGGGGGCCGCACGAACTCCAGCACAACGGCGCGGCGCCGAACCACCCGCAGCATCTCGCGCAACCCGCGCACCGGGTCCGCGAGGTTGCGCAGGCCGAACGCGATGGTGGAGGCGTCGAAGGTGGCGTCGTCGAACGGCAGGTTGAGCGCGTCTCCTTCGACGAACTCAATCCCGGGATGTTCGCGTCGAGCCACCTCGAGCATCTCGACGCTGAAATCGAGGCCGACCACCCTTCCGCTCGAGCCGGCGATTCGCGCCAGCGCAGCAGTGAGCTTCCCCGATCCACACGCGACGTCGAGCGCCGAACCCCCTGCGGTGAGGCCCGTCGCGCGCGCCGCCTTCCTGCGCCAGCCCGCGTCCGTCCCGCCTGACAGAACGGTGTTGACCAGGTCATAGCGGCGGGCGATGCGGTCGAACATCGCGCGCACGGCCTGGGGGTCGCGTTCTCCCAGGGCTACACCCGCTGCCAGATCGAGGCGATGCCCTGGCCGACGCCGATGCACATCGTGGCCAGGCCGTACTCAACCTCGCGGTGCGCCATCTCCCGCACCAGCGTGGCCACGAGGCGCGCGCCGCTGGAGCCGAGCGGGTGGCCAAGCGCGATCGCCCCGCCATTCACGTTCACGTTCTCGTCGTCGAGGCCGAGCAGCCGCACGCACGCGAGCGACTGCGACGCGAAGGCCTCGTTCAACTCCACCACTCCGAGGTCCGAAGCCTGCAGGCCCGCCTTCTGGAGCGCCTTCATCGATGCCGGGACGGGGCCGATGCCCATGTAGTCGGGATGCACGCCCGCGGACGCGGCGGCGACAAGACGCGCCAACGGCTTGAGGCCTCGGCGCTTGGCCTCAGCGTCCGACATGATCACGAGCGCGGTCGCGCCATCGTTCAGCGGCGACGAGTTGCCCGCCGTCACCGAGCCCTTCTCCGCGAACGCGGGACGCAGCTTGGCGAGCGCTTCCAGCGAGGTGTCGTGCCTTGGCCCCTCATCGTCGACAAGCCGCAGAGCCTCGCCCTTGCGCTGGGCTACCTCCACCGGGACGATCTCCTCGGCGAGGCGGCCGGACCTCTGCGCCGCGACCGCCCGCTGGTGGCTGCGCAGCGCGAACGCATCCTGGTCTTCGCGCGAGACCTCGTACTTCTGCGCCACCCGCTCGGCGGTCTCTCCCATCTGCAAGGTCCCGTACATCTGGGCCATCTTCGGATTGACGAGCCGCCAACCGATGGCGGTGTCGTACATGGTCTGCTGTCCACGCGGAAAGGCGCCGTCCGGCTTTGGCATGACCCATGGCGCGCGCGTCATGCTCTCCACGCCGCCCGCGACGACCACGGTGGCGCCACCGGACTGGATCTCTCGCGCCGCGGTGATCGTCGCCTGCATGCCCGAGCCGCACAGCCTGTTCACCGTCTGGCCGGGCACCTCGACGGGAAAGCCGGCGAGCAGCAGCGCCATGCGGGCGACGTTTCGGTTGTCCTCGCCCGCCTGGTTGGCGCACCCCAGGATCACGTCCGCGACATCGGCCGGCTCGACGCCGGCCCGCTCGCATGCCTCCTTCAGGGCGATGGCCGCAAGGTCGTCGGGCCTTACATCCTTGAGCTGGCCGCCGTAGCGCCCCATGGGCGTACGAGCGGTGGCGACGATGACGGCGTCAGGCATTAC
>JBGPOC010000110.1:0-7337 GCA_041487825.1 Candidatus Dormibacteraceae bacterium
CGTCAAGCTGCAGACCCTCTTCAAGCGACCGAGCTAGGTCTCCCGAAGCGCCCCTTCTCCCGCGACGGGTGAGGGGATCGTTGATCTGACCTCAGGCGAGGAATTTCCAGGTGTCGAGCCTGGCCGACATCGCGCCCTCCAGGTCCAGCTGGCCCTGCCCCGAGCGCAGGACCATGATCACGACGTGGGTCGGCGTGAGGGCGATTCGCCGCCCGTCGTCCAACCGATCGGCCTCGGTCGCGTTGCCCCACAGGATCGCCGTCCCGACCGGAACCGGGCTCAGGTTGGTCTGCATCCAGGTGGCCAGGTCGGGTGCGCCGGCCCGCTCGTACGTCGAGATGAGCATGAAGCCGAACAGGCCCGCGTTCGTCGAACAGACCGGGCGCGGCGTCTCTCCGTTCACCGGCGAACCGGTGACGCACGGAACGTCGGTGATGTCGAGGGCGATGTCGAGGTGGGTCGGGCCGGAGCCTCCACCTACTCGTTCGTTGTACCTCCAGGTCCCCGGATAGCAGAACCCCCAGCCTGCGCCCCCATCCTCGAAGCCGTGGTCGCCTGCCACGCAGTTGAGGTCTCCTCCGATCTGCGCGACGCTTGGAACTGGGTGGCTCACCGGGCCCTGCTGGCAAGCGGCGAGAGCGAGGACGAGCAGGAGCAGGGTCAGTCTCTTCATGTTATGGCCGGGAGGCCCAGGCGCTTAATTGTGCCCGACCTCAATGAGACGGTCGGGGCACCCGCCATGCGCCGGGTCGAGGGGGAACAGAACCACACGAACGGGAGAACGCCCTAGATCAGGTTTTCCTTGTGCCGGGGCGCCGCAGTCCGAAGGCGCCGAGCGCGAGACCCGCGACGACCACGGCGCCGCCGATCCAGAACCACTTCATGTCCCCGGTCATGACGCTGCCGGCGATGTACCCGAGACCCTGGCCCGCGAACACGCCCCCGATCAGCACCATCAACGCCGCCAGCACCAGGACTGCGACTTTCATCACCCCTACCTACCCGAAGGAGTTACGTCAGACCCCGCCGTAAACCACGGATTTCTGCTCCGTGTACCCGTAGTAGGCCTCCAAGCCGTGCTCTTTCCCGAATCCCGACTGCTTGGTGCCCCCGAACGGCAGCTCGTCGTGCGCGATCTGCAGCGCGTTCACCCAGGTGTAGCCGGCCTCGAGCTCCTGGACCGCCCGCCGCGCGTGGGCCATGTTGGCAGTCCAGATCGACGAGCCCAGGCCGAAGGGCGAGTCGTTGGCGAGGCGCAGGCCCTCGTCGAGGTCCTTGATCCGCCGCACCGGCAGAGCCGGCCCGAACACCTCTTCCCTCCACATCCGCGCGTCGTCGGGCACGTTCTCGAGGATGGCCGGCTCGATGAACCAGCCCTTGTCGTAGGCGTCGCCCTTGGGCCGCCCGCCGCCGAAGAGAGCCTTCGCGCCCCTCGTCATTGCGTCCTTCACCTGCGCCTCGACCTCCGCCCTCTGGGTCTCGGAGTGCATCGGGCCCATCCGGCTGTCCTTGTCGAGGCCGTTGCCCGGCTTCAGCTTGGCCGCTCGAGCGACGAGCTTCTCCATCAGAGCGTCGTAGGCACCCTCCTGCACGTACAGGCGCTTGACGGCGAGGCACGCCTGGCCGCAGTTGAAGAAGCGGCCCACGGAGATGGCGCGTGCAGCCGCCTCGAGGTCCGCATCGTCGAGAACGATGCAGGGGTCGCTTCCGCCGAGCTCGAGCGTGATCTTCTTCAGGCCCTCGGCCGCCCTGGCCATGACTTTCTTGCCGGTCGGCGTCGATCCCGTGAGCGCGATCTTGCGGATGAGGGGGTGCGCGACGATCGCCTCCCCGGTCGCGGGTCCCAACACGACGTTGACGACTCCCTCCGGCAGTCCTCCCTCGATCAGCGCCTCTATGCAGGCGAGCGTCGAAAGGGGCGTCGTGCTAGCGGGCTTGAGAACTACCGTGTTCCCAGCGGCGATGGCGGGCGCGACCTTGTTCGCGGCCAGCGTGAGCGGGAAGTTCCAGGGCACGATGGCGCCGCAGACACCGATCGGCATGCGGATGACCAGGCCGTACGTGGTGGTGTCTGGGAGGGAGACATGCTGGCCGTGAACCTTGTCGGCAAGGTCGGCAAACCACGCGATGTTCTCGCCAAACCGCTGTGCCTCGAGCCTTGACTCGAGGAGCGTCTTTCCCTGCTCCCTGGTGAGGATCGGGGCGATCTCTTCAACCTTGCCAAGCATGTGATGCGCAGCCTTGTGGAGGATCTCGGCACGCTTGGCGGGAGCGAGCCTTGACCAGGTCGCGAACGCCTTCGCTGCCGCACGTGCGGCCCGGTCGACGTCCTCGGGACCGCCGGCCGGAACCACGTCGACAACTTCGCCGGTGGCCGGGTTGCGCACCTCATAGGTTTTGCCCGACGCGGCCTTGGTCCTCTCGCCTTCGATGATCATCGTCGCCATTAGGTGCGCACCCCTCTTCGGTAGGTTTCTTGCAGTACTTCGATAATTATCCCCGTCGCCAGAAGTGGGGTAGGAGGGATCGGTCATGCCAGTGAGATTGGACAAGGAGGGCTCGGTCGGAATCATCGTTCTCGACCGCCCGCCCGCGAACAGCTACGACTACGCGTTTCTGCGCTCGTTCGCTAGCGCCATCGACGATGCCCGGGTCGATCCGGACATCCGGGCGGTTCTGGTCACGAGCGCCTCAGAAAGGTTCTTCTCCGCAGGCGCCGACGTGACCGCGTTCGCCGCCGGGACGCCGCGTTCTCGAACCATGACCGCGCTGCTCGCCCACGAGGCGTTCAGGAAGATGGAAAACACGCCCATGGTCTTCATCGCGGTGATTTCGGGCCACTGCCTTGGCGGCGGCTTCGAGTTGGCGCTCGCCTGTGACCTTCGTTTTGCGGCCGAGGGTTCGTACCAGATCGGTCTCCCGGAGGTGAACCTCGGACTCTTCCCGGGCTCAGGTGGCACGCAGCGCCTGCCCCGCCTGGTCGGACTGTCGAAGGGTCTCGACCTCATCGCCAACGCGACCACGATGAAACCATCGGAGGCCAAGGATGCCGGCCTCGTCGACCAGCTTTTTCCAGATGCAGCCTCATGCCGGGCAGGCGCCATCGAGTACGCGGAAAAGCTCGCCGCGGGCCCGAGCGTCGCCATCGGCCACGCCAAGCTCGCGATCACACAAGGCTTCGGTGCGCCGCTCGACCTCGGCCTCGCCATCGAGCGTGAGGCAATCAGCCGCGTGTTTGTGTCCGAGGACGCCGAGGAAGGCATCAAAGCCTTCGGTGAGAAACGGAAGGCTGACTTCAAAGGCATTTAACACGGCGCGTCCTCCCCGCTTCCGCGGGGAGGTGGCGCAAAGCGCCAGAGGGGGCCCCTGAGTTGGCAACCACCGTGGTAACCTGCCCACAGATCAAAAGGGAGGTGGCGTTCGAATGGCTGAGCTTGCAGTGACCGTTTCCCGGCCGTCGGCCGCCTCCGGAGCTTCCTACTAAGCACCTCCGGCGGGCGGACCGATACCGCCCACCCGTTTCGTTCCCGGAGGATCGCGTTGTCCACTGAAGTCGCGTCTCAGCTTGCGTTGCTTGGCTGGGATTCCTATTTCGAAGAGAAGTTCAAACCGTACGAGCCAGACGGTTACGTATCCGCGCGCGTCATCGCGGACTTCGGAGCAGAGTACCTCGTGCAGGACGCCGACGGACCGACACGCGCCACGGCCGGCCGCCACCTGCGAAACGACGGCCTTCTGCTGCCGGCAGTCGGCGACTGGGTCGCACTGCTGCGCCGCGATCCCGTGGCAAGCATCCACGGCGTCGTCGAGAGGCGCACCGTCTTCTCGAGGAAGGTCTCGTCCAGGGAGTCGCGGGAGCAGGTGCTCGCGGCCAACGTCGACGTCGCGTTCGTGGTGGCGGCCGCGACCGACGTCAATGCGCGGCGCATCGAGCGCTACCTCACCATTGCATGGCAGAGCGGAGCCGTCCCCGTCGTCCTGATGACCAAGGCGGATGTCGTCGACTCGTCAGACGATCTCCGTGCCGAGCTCGAAGCGGTGTCCATGGGAACGCCGGTGCTCGTGACGAGCAGCGTCACCGGTGAGGGCATGGACGAGATCGTTCGCCGCCTTCAGCCGGCGCTCACAGGCGTGCTGCTCGGGCCGTCCGGCGCCGGCAAATCGACGCTCATCAACCGCATCGTCGGCACCGACGTGATGCGGACACGACTGATACACCGGTCCGGCGAGGGCCGCCACATGACCAGCCACCGCCAGCTCGTCCAGCTGCCGGGCGGCGGCATGATCATCGACACGCCCGGCCTCCGCGAGGCTCAGCTCTGGGAGGGCGAGGATGGGCTTGGCAACCTGTTCGAGGACATCGAGGAGCTGGCGCTCCGCTGCCGCTTCACCGACTGCGCGCACAACACCGAGCCGGGGTGTGCGATCAAAGCGGCGCTCGAGGACGGGAGTCTGGATGCCGCGCGCTTCGAGAGCTATCGAAAGCTGCAGCGCGAGCTGCGCGCGATCGCGGCGAAGAGCGATGCGCGGATCCGAATCGAGGAGCGCCGTAAGTGGAAGCAGATCGCGATGGCGGGCAAGACCAGGGCGCGCCCGTAAGAGGTGAGGGCCCGTCGGAATGGACGGGCCCTCGCACGGGGTTACCTGCCGAGACCATCCCACCAGGGGACGTATCCGTGTCGAATCCGGTCCAAGACCACGACCGCCTGTGCGTGAGTGATGACCCTCAGGTCGACGAGCCGCTCGAGGCGAGGCTTCAGGTCGACCACGAGCCGGTTTGCGAACTGCTCCTTGTTCATCCCTCTTTCCCTGGCCAGTCGAGCCACGGTAATTCCGTGCACAAGGTCGGCGCGAAACGCCCATTGTGGGATTCGAAGGACCTGGGCCTCGGACTCGAAGATCGCGAAGCGGACGGCGGCGCGCACGCCGGCAGGCGCGACCGGCATGGCGGCGCTGGCAGAGCTTGGAGCGGGCGCCGGCGTCGTGGAAGCGTCCGCGAGGCCGGCCGTCAGGCCCAACGTCATCAGGGCGGCCGTGGTGCCGCCGCTCACGAACTTGATTGCGATGGCTGTAATCGGGTTCATGTCGCTCTCCTCTTGTGGTGATTCGACCCGTCATGGGCCGTGACCCTCAAGCTGAGGCGACGCTGTCAGGCGCCGGTTGCGCCGCCGTCAGTGTTTTGTAATCCGCGAAAGGCGCGGGTGAGGACGTAAGTCCTCCCCCGCGGTACCCCCACCTGTGACTCGCGACGCTTGCAGGTGTCTGGAAATGGCACGCATGGGTGACGGCCGGAGTGAATCCGGCCTGTTGGCGACTCTAGTCTTTTCCGGGTTTTAGGACGCCAATCCGCGCATGACTACGAGCTCCGAGGCGGTCGGCGGTGCGGTTTCCTTTACATCTTGTGGCTGCTCCACTGCCCAACCGGTGTTCGCGCGGACCTCGTCGAGCGTGTGGCCTGGGTGGATCGAGTCCACGTAAGCCTCGCCCCCGCGCTCCGGGAAACGAAACACGCACAGCGTGGTGACGATGGCCGCCGGGCCGGACCCGAGCAATCCGTTGCGCTTTCGCCACCCGACCGACCCATCGCCGTGGCCTGGCGACGTCACGAACGACACGCGATCGACAAGCCTTCGAGGCTCGTGGCTCATCAGCGTCACCCATCGGCGGCTGAGGATCGCGATGTCGGCCCCTCCCCCGCTCCCCGGCAGCTTGACCACGGGCGTGGCGGGCGGGCCCACGTACGAGGTGTTCAGGTTGCCGAACCGGTCCACCTCCGCCCCGCCGATGAAGCCGAGGTCCACCAGCCCCTGCGCCATCAGCGCCATCACGTTGGACATGCGGGTTGCCCACAGGGCGCCGGCCACGTTGGGCGGATCGCCCATCGTGCCGAGAAATTTCGCGGAGGGCTGGTCGCGGAGCAGGCCCACCTCGAACAACCCGCGCGCGTTCGGTGCGTGGTTGTTGCGCGCGACGGCGTACGCGAGGATCGGCAGCCGCATGCCGACGAAGACCAGATCGCCGTCGCGTATCTCGCGCGAGGCGACGGCGACCATCAACTCCTGCGGCGTGTAAGCGCCGTTACTCATCGGCGAAGTTCACGGGAGATGAAAGCGCCGTGCCCTTGACCCGCAGAGCGCCGACATCGAAGCGCTTCATGTACGCCGCCCTGCCCGGCAAGTCGAGCACCCAGCGCTTCAGCCAGGCGTTGAAGCCTTCTGCCGTCCGGGACTCGGCCGCGTAGGCGCGAAAGAACGAGTGATCGCGCTTGAAGTAGCCCTGAACCGGCGACGGATGCGCGCCGCCGGGCTCGTGCACCACCGCGACCACTTTCGTCTCGGGGAAGAGGATGCGGTTGGGGTCGCTCAGGGTGACGCTCGCGTCCACGAGCTCCTCGCAGGTGAGGACCACGCGGTCCGCCGCCAGCCCCGCCTCCTCCGTGATCCCGAGCGGGCCCCACGCGTGAGCGCGACCCATCGCATCGGCCCTCTGGACGTGGACCACCGCGACATCCGGGCGCATCGCGCCGACCTGCACCAGGCCGTCAGCGACTCGCAGATGCGGGTTGGTGCTCAGGATGTCGCTCCCCAGCAACGTCCGTGTCGGCAGGCTGGGCACGTTCCAGGCCGCGGCCCACAGCGCGAGCGCGATCGAGAAGTTGGTGTGGTCGTGGACCTCGATCCGCCGGGGGACACCGTCCTCGGCGGCGCGGCGATAGCATTGACCAAGCCCCTCGGACACGTTGCCGACCCAGGCCGCGGTCACGCGACGCACACAGCCGGCACCGATGAGCTGGTCGAACAGCGCGTCGGAGATGGGCCCCACCAGCTCCAGGTCGCGCCGGCCCTGGCGGATCATCTCGTGCCCCGCCGCGAATGGGATGAGCGCCTCGAGCGCGGTGCCTATGGCGACGGCCGACCCGTCCGGGACGAACCGATCGACCGCCTCCGCCAACGACATCACCTTGCCCGTCACGACCTGCTCACCGTATCGCGTTACGGTGGCGGCAACGGCGCGTTAAGGGGTCGTGAGTCTTTCGGGGCTTCTCTCCGGCGCGATCTGCGCGGCGCTGGTCGCCGCCTCCTGGACCGGCGGACAGCCGCTCACGAGCGCACCCATCTGGCCGATTCCGATTGTTGTCTCAGCGGACGAGGGAGTCGAGGTAGCCGCGGTGGTTGCGCTCGATCTCCGCCATCGAGTCGCCGCCGAACTTTTCCAGGAACGCTTCGGCTAGGGTCAGCGCCACGACCGCCTCGCCGATCACGCCGGCCGCCGGAACCACGCACACATCGCTTCGCTCGTAGTGGGCCTGCACCTTCTCCTTGGTGTTCAGGTCGACC
>JBGPOC010000111.1:0-7315 GCA_041487825.1 Candidatus Dormibacteraceae bacterium
GGCAGAGGGAACGAGAGCCAACCCTCCGGACAATCCGAAAGAGTGACACTCAGAGGGAACCATCCGGGTTCCCTCTCATAAGGCGGGTCGAAGACCCGCCGCCCTGAGCTTGGGCGCCAGACCCGCGACGATCCGTTCGGTGAGGCCCCACACCACGCTCTCCTCGTGGGCGAGATAGCGGAAGCGCCAGGGTTCGGCCGACTGGAGCCAGGCGCTTTCGTCGAGCAGGCGGTCCAGCGGGATCTGCAGCACTCCATCGATCTCGATCTCGTCGGGCACGAAGTCCGGCACGGGCTCGGGAAGGAGGGCGACGAAGGGGACGACCGAGAAGTTGGAAACGGCGGTGTAGATCGGATCGCCCGCGCCAAGGGGAACAAGCCGGCCGGTGGGCACGGAGATCTCCTCGGCGACCTCGCGTTCCGCCGCCTCCCACGCCGGCTCGCCGTCCCGGACGCCTCCCCCGGGCAGGGCGACCTGGCCAGGATGGTCTCGCAGATCGGCCCGCCGCCTCACGAAAGGAACGTGCCAGCGCCCTCCTGACTGGTAGAGGATGAAGACGACGGCCGCCCGTCGAGCCCCCCGCCGGAACTCGCCCCAACCGTCGATCGGGTAGAACAGCTGTTCGATCCGACCCAGAAAATCGGTCACTCGCCCCTCTAGGGTCCCCTCTTGGTGAATGTAGCCTGAGCCGGTAAGCTAAGAAAGGTAGCTGAGATGATCGATCACACGAGCTCGCGAATCGAGCAGCAGGAAACGGCCCTTCGCCGCCAGAACCGGCGCCGCTATGCCTTCCAGCGGATGCTGGAGGCGACCGACCGCGTGCTGTGGCGCCTGGAGGAGATGAACCGGGACGGCGTCAAGACCGTCCCGGCTCTCGTGCGGGCCGAGCTGAGGGAGGCGGTCGAGACGATGCCCAACCATGTTCGCGAGCCGCTTCGGGACGGCGGCCATGTCCAGGACGCCCTTGACAGCCTTTTCGAGGTTCAGGAGCGCCTCTTCCGGTGGCGCTTCCCGGACTGGGACGACACCGAGCCCGACGACTTCGACTACGCCATCTAGCGCCGGTCAGGTCGAGGCGAAGGTCAGCACCAGGTCGGTGCCGTAGGCGGTCAGGAAGCCGAGCAGCAGCCCCCAGGCGAAGGACGGCGGCGAGCTCAGCCTGCGGCCGACGTTGAACAGCTCGTTGACCACGTAGAGCAACGCTCCGGCTGCGATTGCCAGGAAGGCGACGTAGAAGTAGGTCGAGCTGCCGAGGTACCCGATCCAGGTGCCTACGAACGTCGGGCCACCGCCGATCAGGCCCGCCAGCCCGAGGAATCCCCATGACGCGGGCTTCGGCTCCATCGTCATCGGGGCCGCGATGCCGAAACCCTCGGTGATGTTGTGCAGCGCGAAGCCGACCACCAGGACGCCTGCGAAGGCGATCGCGCCGGTGTGCGCGGACTGACCGATGGCGAGGCCTTCGGAGAAGTTGTGCAGGCCGAGTCCGGTGGCGATGGCCAGGGACAGCGATTGCGCGCTCGGGCTGTGGGCGCCGTGCTTGATGCGCCCGAACAGGGCGCGGTTGAAGTAGACCAGGCCAAGGAGGCCGGCCGCGATGCCCACGGCGAAGATGGTCACCATGAGCACGAAGGGCCCGATTCGAGCGTCGGTCCTGACTCCCGTCAACGCACTCTCAACCGGGTTCCCGGCGTGGCTCAGGATGTCCCACAGGAGGAAGACCAGGATGCCCGTGGCGAACGCGTTGAGGAAGCCCTGGACCGCCTTGGGCAGGCCGCGAAGGCGCGCCACCGGCAGACCGAGGAAAATGGTCGCGCCGGCGATGGCTCCCAGTAATACGGCGGTCGCTTGGCTCATAGTGGGCTCACAGAATTAGTACGTGCAAAAGATGCGATTAGATAAGTCTAACGCTGGGTCCAGACCCCCTTCCGAGGTGGTGGCGCACTACCTGGAGGCCATCTACTACATGTGGTCGGAGGGTGAGCCGCTTCGCAGCGCGCGCCTGGCGGACTGGCTTGGCGTGAGCCGGCCGACGGTCACCGTCGCCCTACGCCGGATGGCCGGCTACGGGATGGTGCGCATGAACCGGCGCAAAGAGATCGAGCTGACGGCCAGTGGCCGCCGGGCCGCGGAGGCGATCGTCAGGCGGCACCGGATCATGGAGCGCTGGCTCACCGACGGGCTGGGCCTGGATTGGGTCACCGCCGACGAAGAGGCGGCGCGCCTGGAGCATGCCGTCTCCGAGGTCGTCGAGCGCCGCCTCTACGAGGTGCTCGGCAGGCCGACCACGTGCCCGCACGGCAACCCGATCCCCGGTCATTCGAAATCCATGCCGAACGAGGTCAAGCTGGCAAGCTTGAAGGCGGGTTCGCGCGCGGCGGTCTCGCGGGTGTCAGAGGTTGCCGAGAGGGAGGCCCCGATGCTGCTCGCGTACCTTCATGAGCGCGGGCTCACGCCAGGCAAGGAGGTCGGCGTCGACGAGGTCGATGGCGTCGCCCGCACCATCCGGATCCACGCCGGCAAGCGTGTCATCACCCTGAGCCATGACACGGCCGCCAAACTGTGGGTGGTGCCTTCGTGAGCGAAGTCGACGACAGCCACGACCTGGCGGCGCTACGCCGCCGCCTGAATTCCACCCGCGTGGCGCTCGCGCGCCTGCCTATCTCCAGCCCACGCCATCCCGGACCGACCGACCCTTCAACCGGTGAGAGCTGGCATCGCGGGAACGTGCTCGGCCACCTGAGCGAGATGTTGCCGTACTGGACCGATCAGATCCGGCGAGCCGCGGCTGGAGCAGGAAAGGTGGGGCGGGATGAAGCCGGCGCCGCTAACCGCCGCCAGGGCATCGATCGTGGTGATGCCGCCGCCGAGGCAGAGTTGAAGCGCGCCGTGGACAGGGGGATCGCCGGCGTTTTGAAGCTGCTGGACAAGCTGTCGGCGGCTGATCTCGAGCGAACGGTCGTCTTCCACAATCGCGAAGGCGATCGTGAGGCACGCGTTGGCGAGCTTCTACAGAGGCTGGTCGTCCGTCACCTGGAGGAGCACCTGGAGCAGCTCGCCGGCCTGGCTTAAGCCTGGGCCGCTCCCACCGGCTGACCGCAGAAAGCGCAACGCCGGGCGGCGATCGGGATTTCGCTGAGGCACTCCGGGCACTTCTTGGTGGTGGGGTCGGCGGGCGGCTCCTTCCTCGAGCGTGCGATCAGGAGATTGATCGGGACGACAATGAAGAAGTAGACGATCGCCGCCACCATCACGAAAGTGATCGCGGCGTTGACGAACCCGGCAAACGAGAATGTGACGCCGTTGACCGTGAACGAGAAGCCCCCGAAGACGTCGTGCTTGCCGAAGAGGAGCGCGATCAACGGGGTGATGAAAGAGGCGGAGAACGACGTGATCAGCGCCGTGAACGCCCCGCCTATGACAACAGCGACCGCCAGGTCGACGACGTTGCCCCTCAGCAGGAAAGCCTTGAAGCCTCTCATGACTGTTCTCTCCCCATTCGACTAGCCCGCTGACACCGAAAGCACGACCTTACCGAACTGCTCCGAAGCGTCCACCCGCGTGAGAGCGTCCTGCACCCGATCCAGCGGATAGACCTTGTCGACGACCGGCCGAAGGCCGCCGTCGATCGCTTTCAGGACCGCTTCGAACTCGGCGGCGTTGCCCATGGTCGACCCGAGGAGGCCCGCCTGGCGGAAGAACAGCCGCGGCATGCTGATCTCGGCCTTGACCCCCGAGGTGGAGCCACATGTCACGATCCGCCCGCCCATGGCCAGGGAGCGCATGGACTCCTCGAGCGTGGCGGGCCCGACATGCTCGAAGACGACGTCGACTCCGTCCCTGGTCGCCTCGCGAACGCCCTTGCTGAAGCTTGCCGAGTCGAACACTGCCTCGGCGCCCAGCTCGAGAGCCATCTTTCGCTTCGCCTCGGATCGGCTCGTCGCAAACACGCGAGCGCCGAGGTGCTTGGCGATGCTGATCGCAGCCACCGCCACTCCAGCTCCTGCGCCAATGACCAGAACGGTCTCGCCTGCTTTCAGCTGGGCCCGCGTGGTCAGCATGCGCCAGGCGGTCAGAAAGGTGAGTGGAAAGGCGGCCGCCTCTTCCCACGAAAGACCCTTCGGCTTGCGGAACACGTTTCGCGCGTCGATGTGGATCAGCTCGCAGGCCGTACCGTCGGAGTGCTCGCCAAGAATGCCAAAACGAGCGCACCTGACGTTCTCGCCGGCGCGGCACCACTCGCATTCCCAGCAGCAGAGGGTGGGGAAGAGGACGACCTCGTCGCCCGGCTTCCACGCCGGGTCGGCGGACGCGTGCACGACGCCTGATCCGTCGGCCGCGATGACCCGTGGCGGGGTGATCCGTTGGGCCCCGTGGGCGAGCCAGAGGTCCAGGTGGTTGATCGAGGCCGCCCGGATCGTGACCGCGACCGCTCCCGGCCCCGGATCGGTGCGAGGCCGTTCGCGGACGCGAACTCCGGCCGGGCCGATCGGCTCCTCGAAGACCGCAGCGCGACCCTGGCTCAGAACGTCCAAGCAGGGGCCTCGAAGATCGTCACCTGCGAAACTTAACCAGATCGCAAGGAGTTGCGACTGTCATGGCCATAAACTGGACCGTCCGCAGTCCTAGGGCTATGCGCATCCTGGTTTCCACCCTCACCCTGCTGTCACTGATGCTGGGCGCGGTTCCAGCGCAGGCGGCGGAAGCACAGCCCCCGGGTCACGAGCCCGGCCGTTACGTTCGCTGGAGCTACCCCAGCCAGATCACATATGGGCCGCTCGAGGACGGTCGGGGTGGTACGGGCGCGGCTCGGGCGGCCGGCGCGTTCCTGACGCTTCCTTTCATGGGCCCCCACTACATCACCTCGATCTTCGACCATTGCTCGCCGGACTACCAGACCAACGGCAGGACGTGCAGGTACGACGGTTCGGTCGTCTCGGCCACCCTGGGGGGCGCGGATCCCACGTTTGACGCCGGGTACGCGCAGACTCGCGGCGGGCACGACTACCTCTACTACGACGGGCACGACGGGTACGACTACAGCCTGTACTACGAACCGGTGGCCGCAGCGGCGCCGGGAGTCGTGATCCTTGCTGGTTGGGTGGTGCCGTCATGCCACACATGCTCGAGCGGGTTGACGATCGAGATCAGCCACGGCAACGGCCTGCTCTCGTATTACGGCCACCTCTCCCACATCTACGTCGTCGACGGGCAGCAGGTCCGCCGCGGCCAGGTCATCGCGCAGTCCGGAAGCACCGGCACCGCGACCGGCCCGCACCTGCACTTCGGCGTGTACTACACCAACGGCGCGGGTCCGGTCGACCCTTATGGCTGGTCCGGCTCTTTTCCGGACCCTTATCCGAAGGACCTGGGCGACCTGTGGCTCGGCGGCTCGCCGAGGTTTGCCGACGTCCCGATGCCGAAGGTCGTGATCAATGCAAGGCAGAGCCCCGCGGACCCGAAGGCGATCGACGTCTCGTGGTCGAGCCCCGGCCGTGGCGACGTCTTCGTCGTCTACGTCGTCGGGCCGGTCGGGATCCTCAAGAAGTGGACCGGACCGGTTGCGGCGGGCTCGGCGGTCTATCACGGACTGCCCGGCAAGACGTACTGGTTCTGGGCTTCCGTGACGACCGACCTCGGCTGGAAAGATGCGAACGGCTCGCAGGTCGTGAGGCTGCAAAGCACATACGGAGAATAGGCTCGTAACAGCAGGACACTAGAATCAGTCGGTCTTGATAGCCGAGGCCTTCAAGGGCAAGACCATCCTGGTCACCGGCACCACCGGCTTCCTGGGCAAGTCGATCGTCGAAAAGTGCCTGCGCTCGATCCCGGAGGTCGGCCGGATCAACCTTGCGATTCGTTCGAGCGCTCGGCGCCCGGCCGCTGAGCGGCTGGAGCGCGAGGTGCTGTCGAGCCCCGCCTTCAAGCGCCTCAAAGAG
The DNA here is from genome assembly GCA_041487825.1 of Candidatus Dormibacteraceae bacterium. GTDB lineage: Bacteria > Chloroflexota > Dormibacteria > Dormibacterales > Dormibacteraceae > Palsa-872. The sequence goes on from JBGPOC010000111.1 coordinate 5,940, forward strand.
GAGCTGGGCGACGAGGCTTTCTCCAGTCTGGTCAAGGAGAAGCTGGCGGTCCTCGAGCTCGATCTTGGCCGCGACGGACTTGGCCTCACCGAGGCCGGCCGCGAGCAGCTGCGCGGGTGCGAGATCGTCATCCACTCCGCCGCCGCCGTCGAGTTCGACAATCCGGCGGACCTCTCCGCTCAAACCAACCTTCTGGGTGCGGCCCGGATGGTGGAGGCGCTAAAGAGCGCGGGCAGCCGGCCGCACCTGGTCCACGTGTCGACGGCCTACGTCGGCGGAATGCTTCGAGGCCTGGTTCGCGAAGAGGCGCCGCACGACCCGGGCCTCAACTGGCGCCACGAAGCGGCGGTGCTTTCCAACCTACGCCCGCCGGTGGAGGAGGAGTCGCGTCGCCCGGAGATCCTGAAGAAGCTTCGCGCCCAGGCGGGCTCGCGCATGGGCCCGGCCGGAACGCCCGCGGTGGCGCGGGCCACCGAGCGCCTGCGCGATCGATGGGTGAAGGACAAGCTCATCGAGCGCGGTCGTGTGCACGCCAACGCGATGGGATTCGCGGACATCTACTCCTTCACTAAGGCGATGGCGGAGCATGCCATCGTGGAGCTCCACGGCGACATCCCGCTGTCGATCGTGCGGCCGTCCATCATCGAGAGCGCGCTCGCGGAACCGTTCCCAGGGTGGCTCGAAGGATTCCGGATGGCCGAACCGCTGATCCTCGCCTTCGGGCGGGGCATCCTCCAGGACTTCTCGGGCCTGCCCGACGCGCTGCTCGACATCATCCCCGCGGATTACGTCGTCAACACCGTTCTCGCGGTGGCCGCGAATCCACCGCCTGATGAGGAACCACGCGTCTACCACGCTGCCTCGGGCACCCGCAATCCGCTCCGCTTCCGGCGCGTGGAGGATGAGGCGAGGCGATACTTCACGGAGCACCCGCTTCGGGATCGCTACGGGCAGGCGATCGGCACGCCGACCTGGACCTACCCGACGCGGGGACAGCTCTCGGCCCAGGCGAGCACCGCGCTGCGCTTTGTCGAGGCGGCCCAGTGGGTCGTCGAGAGGCTTCCGCTCGGCGCGGGCGTAGCCCAGGTGTCCGACGACCTCAACGCGGAACGCGAACGGTTGGAGCGCGCCGTCAACCTGATCCAGCTCTACGGCGTATACACGGAGGTCGACTGCATCCTCGACACGCGCAACGTGATGGCGATCTGGGAGAAGGTTCCCGCCGCGGAACGTGAGCGGTTCCCCTTCGACCCGGCGCTGTACGACTGGGACCACTACTTCCACGACGTGCATTTCCCCACCGTGGTGCGCATGTCGCGCGCGGAGACAGTGGCCCGCAAGGGCAAGCAGCCGTCCGGGAGCACCGCGGTGAAGCC
>JBGPOC010000112.1:0-7301 GCA_041487825.1 Candidatus Dormibacteraceae bacterium
CCATAGGTCTCACCGACGTGCTCGAACAGCGCGTCAATGTCCTCCTTCTTGGTCATGTCGGCCCGGAAGAACTTGGCGTTGCCACCCGCCTCCTCGATCGTCCTCACCGCCGCGTCGCCATGCTCCTGGCTGCGCTCGGTGACCAGGACCCGCGCGCCACGCTTGCCGAGCATGGTCGCTGTCGCCAGCCCGATACCGGAGCCACCACCCGTGACCAGCGCCACTTTGCCTTGAAAATCGCTCAACCCTTCCTCCCTTTTCGCTCTTGACCTATTGACCGCAACGCACGTGTCCGTGCCCGGCGACCTCGTCGGTGAGGACGAGGTCGATGAGAAACGGCTTGTCATCCGCCAGCGCCGCATCCAGCGCCGGCCCGATCTGGTCGGGGCGTTCAACACGCACCGATCCGACTCCCATCGACTGCGCGAGCAGATCGAATCTGATCTCGGGCTTCATCAAGTCGAACGACGCCGGGAAGTCGTGTTCGGGCATGCCGCGCTCGCGCCAGTACTGCTGGATGTTCAGCTTGAGCAGCTTGTAGCTGCCGTTGTTGCAGATGACGAACTTGGCGCCGATACCGTGGTGCGCGGCGGTCCACAGCGCCTGGATCGTGTACATGCTCCCGCCATCGCCGGTGAAGCCGACGACCGTCCGATCCGGGTGCGCCAGCTTGGCGCCGAGCGCACCGGGGATGCCCACGCCAAGCGAGCCACCGCGCGTCTGGTAGTAGCCGCCCGGCTGATCGAGTGGCAGATACCGGGTCAGGTCTGGGGAGCTGGTCAGGGCCTCGTCGAAGATCACGGAGCGCGGACCCAACCGCTTCGCCAGCTCGCTCATGAAGCGCGCCGGGCGCATCGGAACGTCTTCCCACGCGGCCGCGTCCGCCGCCCTGGCCTTCCGGTCCTCCTCCTCACGGCGCGCGCGGGCAGCGGCGCGCCGCTCGGTCGCGGCCGCCACCTCCTCGCGACTCATCGCGGTGCGGAGGGCGGCGGTCAGCGCGCGCAGCGTGAGCGCCGGGTCTGCGACCAGCCCGAGGTCGACCGGGAAGTTCTTGGCGATCTCGTACGCATCGAGGTCGACGTGGACGACCGAGGCGCCCGGGGCGAAGATGCTGCCGAGGGTCGGAAACACCTCCGGCAGGAGGTACGTACCGACCACGAGGACGGCATCCGCGCCCGAGACGATGGGCAGGCTGTGGCTGCCGAACATGTGCCCGAGCTGGCCGTGGTACTGGGCATGCGAGGTTGGCATGATGACCTCGGAGCAGTCGGCACCCCAGACGTCGGCGCCAAGCAACTCGGCGAGCTCCACGAGCTCCCGCTGGCCGCCTGAGCTCGCGACCCCGTCTCCGAAGATGATCAGGGGCCGCCGAGCACGGGCCAGGAGCTCGGCCGCTTTTTCCACCTCGGCTACGTCGGGCGACACGCGCGTCACCGGGACCGAGGTCGGGAACGCCGGCTCCGAAGTCAGCTCGTCAAGGACGTCCATCGGCAGGGCCACGAAGACGGGTCCCATCGGTGGTGTGCTGGCGATCTTGATCGCCCGGCGGAGCACTCGAAGCAGCGACGTCGGGTGGACCACCCTGGTCGCCCATTTGGTCACCGGTCTCGCGATGGCGACCAGGTCGGAGGCCATCTGCGCGTCCATGGCGTCGTATATGACGCCCGACTCCCCGGCCAGCACGATCAGCGGCGCGTGCCCGCGCCGGGCCTGGTAGAGCATGCCCACCCCGTTCCCAAGCCCCACGCCGCTATGGAGCTGCACGATCGCGGGCCGGCGCGCGGCCCGCGCATATCCGTCAGCCATAGCGACGGCGATCGTCTCCTGGAGGGCGAGCACGTACGTGATGTCCGGAAACTCGCTGATCGAGTCGAGGAAGCCCTGCTCGACCGTCCCCGGGTTGCCGAACATGAACTTGAAGCCGTCGGCGCGCAGCTGCTCGAAGAGCGCACTGCGGCCGGGGCGGGCCGCAACCGCCCCGGCCAACGCCGGATCCTTGTCCTTGACGACCACTGGGAGCCTTACTAGCCGGCGGCGACCGGTACCTTGCGCCCGTCGGCCTTGGCGGCCTTGGGCACCTGGGGCGTCCCGACGCGGTCAGGCCCTCTCCATCCGAAGTAAAGACGCCCTTCCTCCAGCACCTCGACCAGCATCCGACCGGTCAGGACCGAGTCGGCGGTAGATCGGCCGGTGATGAAGGGGTAGTCGACGATCACAGAGGTCTCGTGGCCGACGTTGCCGTGGAACTGGCCTTCGGGGCCGACGGCGTCGCGGAGGATGTACTCGAGCGGGTACGGCGGGGGCCCCATGTTGAGGTCGCTACCGACGAAGCCGGTGCCGTCGTGGTAGTCGTACTCGATCGGATGGCCGGTGACGTGGCGGCCCCAGATGATGCTCTTGCGATCTTCCTCGCTGCGGGCGAACGCCAGGCACGTGACGCCGTAGCACTCGGCCGCGATCGGCTTGTTCTTCCGGTAGAAGTCGAGGATCAGCTCGTGAACGCGGTGGTTGTTGACCATGTCAACGATCGGGCCACTGCCACCCACGATGAGCAGCGCAGCGTACTCGTCGAGCTCCTTGCTGATCTCGTCGAGCCGGTTGTTGTACGCCTCCTGCTCGCGCAGGTAGTTGGACGATGCGCGGTAGGGCTTCTCAGGCAGCCACTCGGTCAGCGAGACCGGCTTGGCGAGCCTCGACGACCCGTTCACGGCCTTGGTCTTGGCGGCCATCTCCGGACTGGTGACGCCCCGGCCGAGCGGGGGGTCGATGAAGGTCGGGTCCATGGAAGGGGGCAGGGCAACGGGCCTGTGCCCGCGACGGGTCGCGAACACCACCTCGTAACCGTGAGCGTCCAGAGCCTCGAGTGGTCCTACGAGCTCCTCGCCCCAGAAACCGTATTCGGAAAGGATGCACAGCACCTTCTTCGCCATCAGAGTTCCCTACCTCCCTGCAATTGGTTGACCGCCGGAACGCGCAGAACCATGGCAAGGCTGAACACTGATCCCTTTCCCCAACTCCGCTCTCGCTCCTCTCCGGTGGCGACCCCAAATTTTAACCTATAAACTGGCCGATCGCGGTTAAGTAGCAGCGAATTCCCGGACCGGCGACCAAGTGGGGACAAGACGCTTCGTAACGGCGCTGATCCCGGATCCGGCCGGTGTATCCTCACGCCGACACCGGCCCGGATGGAACCGGGCGGCGCGCAGAGGGAGGGGCAAATGCAGGCCGTCGAAGCAATCACCACCGAGTTCTTGGCAACCTGGGACATGGTGCTGGACGCGCCCATCCCGGTCGGGCCTGGACCGCTGGGCAACCGCCAGATCCTGCGCGTCGCGGAGGGCAAGGTCGAGGGTCCCAGGTTGAAAGCGCACACACTGGCGATGACCGGCGACTACCTGCTCCTGCGCTCGGACGGTGTCGGCGAGCTCGACGTGCGTAGCAGCATGAAGACCGACGACGACCAGTTCATCTACATGCACTACCGTGGACTCATGCATGCCCGCCCAGAGATCATCCAGGCGGCATTCGCGGGGCAACCGATCGCGCCGGCCGACCTCTACTTCCGGATGGCGGCCTTCTTTGAGACCGCATCCCCCAAGTACGCCTGGCTGAACAAGATCCTGGCCGTCGGCAACGCTCAGGTCGCCATGCCGCGCCTGCTGGCGGCGCTCTACGTGGTCTTGTAGCCGGCGCCGGAGACGCCACCTAGACCCCAAGCCGCCACGGCGGTCACAACGCGCCCGTCCGCACCCCGAGCTCGCGGAGCCATCGGCGGTAGGCGATGGCCGTCCTGTCGCTGCGCAGGTGCAGCTCCGCCTGCAGGTCCAGCGGCAGCATCTCGGGGCGCTGCGACTCCAGGATCGGCCGATCCTGCTCGAAGATCCGATCCTGGAACTCGATCATCGACGACTCCGGCTGGTAGTTCATGGCCATCCACATCCAGGCGCTGCTGTCGACCGGATCGTGCGGAGTCACGGAGAGCAGCATCCCGAAGGAGTGCTCGCCGTGCTTGATGAACGACGCGGAGAGCGGCCGGTGAACCCTATAGGTGTAAGTCACCACCGAGCCGCGGCCAGTGCCGTATGGGTCGGGCTGAAAGACTTTGACACCCTCGGCCAGCACGCCCTCCGGACCCACCGTCGTCGTGTAGTCCTCGATCTCGGGCCGCGCACGGTCTCCCAGAATGCCCTCGTGGACGAATGGGAAGTGGCCGATGTCGAGGAAGTTCTCGACGATGCGCGGCGCGCTGGCTCGAACCCTGTACGGCCCCGCCAGCAGGACCTGGTGAGCGGGATCGTCGAGCAGATCAAACGTCGGGATCGGGTGGGCGCCGCCGCCCAGGGTTACCCATACGACTCCGTGGCCGGCCGCCGCGCGGTAGGTGATCACGCACGCTTTCGCCGGTGGGACCTGCTCAGGGTGGGCGGGGATCAGCACGCATCTCCCGTCCGTGCCATATGTCCAACCGTGATAGGGGCACTCGAGGCGGCCGCCATCGACGACGCGGCCGAGGGACAGCCGAGTGCCTCGATGCACGCACAGGTCGCGCCACGCGAAGTACTCGTCACCGGAGCGCCACACGACGAGGTCCTCCCCAAGCACCCGCGTGCCGATGGGGCCGCCTTCCACAAGCTGTTCAACCCGCGCCACGGGGTGCCAATCCTCGACGAGGACTGGGTCATCGATCATCGCCGTTCTCCGAACCCCGTAGCACGACGCGATGATGCCACCCAACGTGAGCCGCGTGGTGGGCGGCAAGGGGTTGGAGGAGCGGTCAGGTCCCGGTCGGCTCAGACGATTTCGAATCTCGGAAGTGGCGGATTCTGGGCGCCCGGCCATTCGGACAGCGTCGGCGGCACCCCGAATTGCAGGAACCTGGTCGCTTCCTGGGCAAGACAGCCGTAGGGATCCTGGCTGAGCTGGCCGTGGCCGTATCCCACGACCGGGACGACGAGGCTGTTGGGCATGGTTGCGTGGGCGCCGGCCACGTTTTCCGGCGGGTCGCCGTGTCCGCGGTCCCGTTCAGGAAGACGGTAGGAGCATCAGAGCGGACGGCGCCGCTCGCCCCGCTCGCGTGCGGCCAGTAGCTGCACAGCAAATTGCGAACCCGGGCCATCGCGACCACGGACTCTGTAAACGCCGATGCGCCGCCGGCGGTTCCTGACGCCTGCTGGATCAATGGCGGCCCACTCGTCGCTGCACGCGATGGTCTGCGAGGAGACCAGGGTCACGCGCGGATCAGCACCACTCGCGGTGGCGAGGTATGCCTGCGCCAGGGCGGCCCACTCGCCCTTGAACGCCCTGTGGATCCATGCCGGCAGACCGGCCGCCGACTGCACGTCGGCCAACAAGCTGGCCACGGCACTCTCGAATTCGATCGGGCCGATCGTGACGGACACCTTCGACCCCGACTGTGGATCGGTGCGCTCCAGTTTTGCCGGGGCGGCCGCCAGCCGATCGAGGGTCGTTCGGAATTCGGTCTTCACGTTCGGGTAGACAGCGTGGCAATTGTTGTCCGCGTTGCAGCGACCGAGGGCGCCGTTCAGGGGCTTGCCGCTCAGAACGCGCGCTCAACTCCCAGAGCTGGACGTCGAGGAGCGAGCCGCTGTCGAACACAGCCGCGCGCACGTTGGCGCCGTGTCGCTGCATGTAGGCGAGGCCGGACGAAACGCCGTACGGGCCCCCGTAGATGTCGATCGTCGAATAACCGAGGGCCGCGCGCACGCGGTCGATATCGTCGACGGCAATCGGAGTCGTGTACTGCGGATCGCTGTTCCTTCGGGCCGCTTCGAACCATGGCCGTTCGACTGATGGCGACAGGTCCCTTCGGACAGAGTGCCGGCGCCCGATTCACCTCGTCCAGCGGGTTCGGAGTGGTGGGCCGGGAGGGATTTGAACCCCCAAAGCTTTCGCGGGTGGTTTACAGCCACTTGAGCTCGCCAATGCCCAGCCGACCCAGAACTCATGCCGCCGGCAAGACGCCAGCCTGAGGGCTATCGTAGCCGGTCAGCCCGCCTACCCGAAGCCATAATGGCGCCGTGGTCCAGGGCTACGCCAGGTACGTCCTCGCGGTCATGGTCGCGATCAACTTTCTCAACTACATGGACCGTTACATCGGCGCGGCGGTCGCCCCGCTCGTCAAGAAGGAATTCGGTCTCAGCGACGCGCTGATCGGGCTTCTTGGTTCGGCTTTCCTGCTCGTCTATGCGGTCGCTGCCGTGCCTTTCGGCTACTGGGCCGATCGAGGCATGCGCCGCACGGTGGTCGGGATCGGCGTGACGATCTGGAGCCTCGCGACCCTGTTCACGGGCTTTGCGCAGAACTTCGCCCAGCTCTTTGTCAGCCGGGGAATACTCGGCGTCGGCGAGGCGAGCTACTACCCGGCCGGCACGTCGCTGCTGTCGGACTACTTCCCCAAAGCTCAGCGCGGCCGGGTGATGTCGATCTGGGGCGCAGGCAGCACGCTAGGCATCGCCATCGGCTTCGCCGGCGGCGGTTACATCGCCGAGAAGTTCGGCTGGCGAAACGCGTTCTTCTTCGCGGCAGTGCCCGGCATCCTGTGCGCTCTCCTCGCCTTCGGGATGCGCGAACCCCTGCGCGGCAGCGTCGAGGAACGAGGCCCGGCTGTCAGGCGGACACAGGATGCGACCTGGCAAACGTTCCTCGGGCTGATGCGGATTCCTACGCTGCGCGCCGCCATCCTCTCCCAGACGGTTCTGTATTTCGTCCTTGCGTCCAACGCCTTCTGGCTGCCCTCACTTCTGGTCCGCCGGTTCGGCCTATCGCTCAGCGGGGCCAACCTCCTCGCCGGCGCCGTCTTGGTGCTGGGCGGCTTGATCGGGACGCTGGCGGGCGGATGGATCGCTGACCGGCGGGCGCGTAAGACGCCCGCCGCGTACCTGCAGGTGGGCATCGCCGGATTCCTGATCGGCGCGGTTTTCATCGTCATCTCGCTCGTGGCGCCGATGGACATAGGCCCGATCCCAATCTTCATTCCGGCATTCCTGATCACGGTGGCCTGCCTGTACCTTCACGCGGGACCGTTTACGGCCGTATCCCAGAACGTGGTCTCACCGGCGCTGCGTGCGAGCTGTGTGACGATGCTGCTGTTCGTCTCGCACGTGTTCGGCGACTCGCACTCGACGTTCGACGTCGGCTTTATCTCAGACCGTATCGGGAGCCTTCAGGCCGCCCTTCTGATCACATCGCCCACCCTGCTGATCGTCGCGGCGATCATCGCGGCGACGGGGCTTCGATCGGTCAAGCCCGACATGAAGGCTATGGAGGACGAATGGGCCAGG
>JBGPOC010000113.1:0-7289 GCA_041487825.1 Candidatus Dormibacteraceae bacterium
TCGCCGGCGCCCTGCGGGGCCGAGCTCTCACGCAGGTCGTGGAGGAGGGAGGCCGTCGTCATCGGCGCCGCCACCGACCCCTACCAGCCGGCGGAGGGCTGATTCCGGCTCACGCGCCAGTGTCTCCAGGCCCTCCACGATTTCTCCAACCCCACGGCGATGATCACTCGTGGCCCGATGATCGTGCGCGACATCGATGTCCTGACCGCGCTGGCTCGTCGCGCGGACCTGCACATCACGTTCAGCATCCCGACCGTCGACGACGGCATCTGGCGACGCACCGAGCCGGGAACTGCGCATCCGAGACAGAGGCTGCGCGCCATCGAGAAGCTCGTCGCCGCCGGCATCGATGTCGGTGTCGGAATGGCGCCGATCCTGCCCGGGCTCTCGGACACGCCTGATCGCATCGAGGCGGTGGTCAAGGCGGCGCGGGCGGCCGGCGCAACAGGGTTGTGGGCAGGCATGCTTCACCTCAAGGACGGAACCCACCAACACTTCATGTCCGTGCTCGCAAAGCACTGGCCTGAGCTCGTGCCGCGCTATGAGGCCGCATATCGGTCCCGCGTCTACCTGCCGCCGGCCTTCGGCGAACCGGCGATGAGCGCGGTAAAGCGATTCCGCGCCACCCACGGTGTCACCGACCGACGCCGGCTCATCCTCATACCGCCTCCCGAGCCTGAGCAGCTCCCGCTTCTGAATTAGGATTCGAGCATGCGAAGCCCGATCGACGTGCTGCTGGGGAGAGTCGGCGGCTTCACCACCATGGAAGTCGCGCGGCGCACGGTGCCGTGCTACAAGCACGTCATCGAGAAAGACGGCGAGCGGCTGGCTCTGTGCCTCCTGGTCGACTCGGGCAAGCTCTACCGATTTCCGTTCGAAAACGTGAAGGGCGGCGAGAGCCTGGAGATCAAGGCGCGGTTTCTGCGCAACGAGATGGAACACCTGCGGCTCCGCGAATTCCAGCCCGGACTCTGCCGCTATGTCGAAAGAGCCGACAAAGCCGTCTGAGTCGCTGGTCCAGGAGCTGCTTGCGGAAAGGCGAGAGCTCAAGGTCGCGGTCGAGCGAATGCGCCGGGAGCTGGAGGACCTGCGAAGCGCTACCGGCGCGCCCGACCCTCGCCTTCGCGACCTCTCGGCGGAGGTCGAGCGGCTGAGGTACCACCTGGCTCAGGCGCGGGCCGAGGTCGGTTTGCTTAGGGAAGAGCGTGATGAGCTGCGCCACGGGGTCGAAAGGGCGCTCGAGCAGATCGCAAAACACTAGAAAAGAAAAGGGCCCCGCGAACGGGGCCCTGTGCCGATCAGCCGATTCTTACTTGGCCCAGCCCTCGACCATGGGCACGTACTTTGAGGCCATGCCCTGGATGCCTGGGAAGGCAAAGCGCCGGCCCCCTGCCTGCAGAGCGAGTATCAGTCCGACCACCCAGATGATGAACCAGGCGAGTCCCCAAAGCAGTGGGAGGAAGAGGAGAAATACCGTCACCGTTCCGATAATCCACAGCAGGATGTAAGCGATCAGGAATGCGCCGTGGATCACAGTTGCGTTCGCCGCGTTGTACTTCACGTCTGCGTCGTCCTTGCCGACGAAGAGAAAGATCAAGCTTCCGATGGGCGGAAACAAAGCCCAGGCAAGGATCGTGTAGAGGTTCTTGTTGCTGCCCGCAGCACTCGGCGTCCCTCCCATGGGAGCCGGCTGTCCGGGCGGCGGTGGCGGCATCTGCGACATAGGTATCCTCCTAGAAAGCGTGGGGTGTTCGGGCCCGATTATGGGTCGAATGCCGCCAAAACGCCATAGCTTTCGCCGCCTTCCTTCAAAGGCGACGTTCGCGCAGAACTCACTCTGCTAGGCTCCGAGCGAAATGACCGAGGACGGTCAGCCACCCGAAACTCCACCCAACCCGCAGCAGCCGGACGTTCCGGACTGGGCTCCAGCGCCGCCGAGCCCCACCCCGTCGGAGCCCGTCGCCGCGCCGCCCGCGCCGGCAGCCGGTGGCATCGATGTCACCATGCGCCTGCCCACACGGCCGCCTCAAGCGCCGGCGGCAACGCCACCGATCGTCACGCCGCCGCCCGCTCCACCGGCCGCACCTGTCGGCCCGCCGGCCGCCCCGCATCCTCCGGCGCCGGCGGCGGCTCCGCACGCGGTCGACCCCACCCTGCGATTGATCCCGATTCCCACGCCCACGCCGCCGCCGCCCACCTATCCGCCCGCCGCCGGCGGGGAGCGATACGTCGGCAAATATCGAATCAAGGGAGAGCTCGGTCGGGGCGGCATGGGGGCTGTCTACCTGGCGGAGCAACCCGGCCTGGGCCGAGAGGTCGCTATCAAGGAGCTCATCCTGTCGCCGGCCGCGGATCCCACCGCGCTCATGCGCTTCCTCCAGGAAGCCCAGGTGATGGCCCGAACGAGCCACCCAAACCTCGTGCAGGTCCACGACCTCGAGCAGATCGGCGACGCCAACTACATCGTCCTGGAGTTCGTGCGCGGGAAATCGCTCCGGGATCTCGTGAACGAGGGGCCGATCCCGATGCCAAAGACGTTTGCCGTTATGCACGGCGTCCTGCAGGCGCTGGACTACGCCCACAGGCACTCGATCGTGCACCGCGACATGAAGCCCGAGAACGTCCTCCTGTCGGACGAGGGCAACGTCAAGGTCGCGGACTTCGGCATCGCCCGCCTGACCGACGATTCCGGCGCGGGGTCCACCGCGACCAAGACCGGCACCACCGTCGGCACGCCGCAGTACATGTCGCCGGAACAGGTCGCGTCGAGCAAGGTCGACGGCCGAAGCGACCTCTACTCGGCCGGGATCATGTTCTACGAGCTGGTCGTGGGGCAGCCGCCGTTCACTGCCAGCGAGGCGGACGGTCCGTTCACGCTCATGGCCAAACACGTGCAGGCGCCACCCAAACCGCCATCGGTGCTGAAGCCGGGGTTGGACCTCCGCCTGGAAGAGGTGATCCTGAAGTCCCTCTCCAAGCGGCCGGAGGATCGCTACCAGACAGGCCACGAGTTCGACGAGGCGATGTCGCGCATCGCCGACCGCCTCTGCCCCGGCTGGCAGCGGAGCCTCGAGCCTGGCGCCGACCTGTCCAAGATGGTGCCCGCCCAGGCCGGCTTCATGGCCACGGCGGGAATGCCTGTCATTGCGGGTGGTGTCGCCCAGCCCGGCGCGGTCACGCCGGTCCAGGCGGTTTACAACCCGGCGCCCCCGGTCAAGCCGGTGGCCAAGAAATCCGCGGGCTGCCTGGGCGTTCTGATCGGCCTGCTGGCCCTGGCGCCGGCGCTCTTCATCCTGGTCGCAGGCTCACCGCACTAGCAATCGCAGCCCTGCGGTCGAACGTCAGGTCGGGCCCTGGGTGGGTGTTCCGTAAGGCGGGGTGGGCGCGACGGCGGCCTGATCGGAGAGCGCCTGCTGGGCGGCTTCGCCGACCAGGATGTCTTTGGATGCCGCGTTGCCGGCGGCAACGATCGTCTGCTGCGTGTATTGCTGCGTGTAGGTCTGGTGGGCTTCGGTGGCCATCTCCGTCGGGAACTGGACCCACGGTGAGGTGGGCGTTTCGCGGATGGCGGTGACCTGGTAGATGCGGAAGGTCTCGGCCGACTTGCCCTTCAGCTGCACCCCGGGCACCATGTCGACCGCGATGTAGTCCTTGCACAGGTCGTACGTTGGCTGGCCGATCAGCAGGTGGTAGGCGGGCGCGTTGGCGCAGAAGCGGGCGGCGGTGTTGACGGTATCGCCCAGCGCGGTGTACTGCAGGCGGCTTCGCGAGCCGAGGTTGCCGACGACCGCCGGCCCGGTGTTGATGCCGATGCCCCAGCGGATCGGAGGCAATCCCTTCGCGATCAACCTGGCCTGCAGCTCCGGGGCCTTCGCGATCATGTCGTAGGCGCATCGAACGGCGAGCAGGGCGTGGTTCTCCTGCAGGCGAGGCGCGTTCCAGAACGCGACGATCTCATCGCCTACGTACTTGTCGATGGTTCCGTCCCAGGTGAAGATGATCCCGCTCAGGTGGTCCAGGTACATCTGGATCACGCTGACCACGTCGTCGGCCTCCATCCGCTCCGACATCGACGTGAAACCTCGAACGTCGACGAACAGCAGCGTGATGTCGCGGCGCTCGCCGCCGCGAAGGATATCGTCGACGCCGCCCCGTGTCTTGGCCAGCTGGGCGACGATCTCGGGCTTGAGGTACTGGCCGAAGATCGAGGTCACCTTGCGCTTCTCGCGGTCCTCATAGAGGAAGCGATAGGCGGTCACACCCGTGTACGTGAGCGCGATGCCGAGCCAGGGATGGAAGAGGTCGGGAACGAAGCCGGCGAAGGCCGAGAGGGTTGCCATCGCGTACGTGAACAGGACCAGCGCCACCACGGTGGCCAGCAATCCCCAGAGGACGGACACGCGGGCGACGAGCACCGCCATGACCAGCGCGACGAGCAACAGGATCAGGAAGACGAGAATCGGCGGTTCGTGGATGAGGAACGTCTGCCCCAGCATCATCTGCAAGACGTTCGCGTGGATTTCGACACCGGCCATCGCCGCCGTCGCGTTCTTGCCCGTCGTGCTCTTTCCCGCGCTCGTCGTCACCAACTGCTGGTCGTTGACGCCCGAGAGGTGGTCGTAGCCGATCAGCACGATGTTGCCCTTGATGGCGTCGGGCGAGACGGTGCCGTTGATCAGGTCTCCGAATGAGAAGTACTGATGGTTGCTGTCGAAGTAGTCAGGCCCTCCGTAGAACTTGATCAGCGCTGAGCCGCTGTTATCGATCTGCACCGGGCTCCTCCACAGAGTTGAAGTGGCGGTGTTCCCTGACTCCTGGACGGCTACGCCGAAGAAGTTGTACGCGTAGGCGGCATACCCGAAGGTGTTGATGACCGGTGTGTCACAGCGCTTCGGGTAGCAGGCGGGCTGCACGAACAGAGGCATCCTGCGCACGACCCCGTCGGCGTCGAGCCGGAGGTCCGTGGAGGCCAGGATGACGTTCTTATCCGGTTGCTGGCAGGGCACGTTGGGGTCCTGGTTCTGGTCGGCGAAGCAGCGGAACTTCTTGAATGGGATCTGGTCGACCCCGGTCTGGGTCACCTTTCCGTTACCGGTCTCCGTGCTCTCGGCCGCGTACGACAGGATCACGGGAATCGAGCTGTCGGCAAGCGCCCTTGCGAAGATCTCGTCAGTAGGTTTGTCGCGCGAATCCGGGAACCCCACATCGAACGCGACCACGGCGGCTCCGTCCTTCTCCAGAATCTGCAGCGCCGTGGCGTAGCGGTCGCGAGGGACCGGATAGGTGCCGATCGTCTGCACGCTCTTGTCGTCGATGCCGACGATCGCGACCTTCGGAGCCGGGGGTTTGAGCGGGTCCTCGTTGACGAAGCGGTCCTCCGGGTGGACCGAGATGTTGATCGCGCATGAGCCCTGCTCGTCGCAGGCGACCTGCTGTGTGTACAGGAAGTACATGACGCCGGTCAGGACGAGTGCCAGCAGGACCGCCACTGCGGTGCGGTACGTGTACCAGTAGCGGATGTAGCGGGCCACGGAGCGCGACGGATCATAGCGCCCGAAGGCAAGGAAGAGGACTGCGGCCTTGCCCCACGACGGAGTCGCGGGGGCCCCTGATGGACGCTCCGCCTTGTCGATGCATCAGCGACGATTGGGCGTTGTCGCATTGGGATGAACCCGGCCTACATGCAACATTAGTAACGATTTGATTAAGTGCGGGATCGCCGGGTGGATCGACAAGTCGCTCATCGATTCCAGGCTCTTCTACCCGATGAACGCGACCTCGTCCGAGGAGCGCCTGGTGTTCTACGCCTCCCAGTTCCCGCTGGTCGAGGTCGACTCCACCTACTACGGCATGCCCAAGCCGGAGAACTCCGAGCTGTGGGTGGCGCGCACCCAACCCGGGTTCCTGTTCGACGTCAAGTCCTTCTCGCTCTTCACCAACCACCCCACCAAGCCGATGGCGCTGCCCAAGGACATCCGTGACGAGCTTCCCGAGAACCTGCGCGAGAAGAACATCTACCTCGAGCACATGCCGGACGAGCTGGTGGACGAGTCATGGGAGCGATTCCGGGCCGCCCTCGAGCCGCTGCGCGCCGCCGGGCGCCTGGGCGCGGTCTTCTTCCAGTTCCCGCCGTGGTTCCTGCCCTCCTCCCGGTCGCTCGCTTACATCGAGCAGTGCCAGGAGCGGATGTTCGGGTTCCAGGTCGCGGTGGAGCTCCGCAAGCCCGAGTGGATGGACGCGCGCCACCGTGACGGCACGCTGGCGTTCCTGCGCACCCGCGACATCCCCTACGTGGCCGTCGACGTGCCGCAGGGCCACAAGACGAGCATGCCGCCCGTGTTCGACGTCACGTCCAGCAAGCTGGCCGTGGTCCGCTTCCACGGACGCAACCACGAGACGTGGGACCTGAAAGGGGCGCCGCCGAACCTCCGCTTCCGCCACGACTACAAGGACGCCGAGCTCCAGGAGTGGGTGCCCCGCATCAGGGAGATGGAGCGCTCGGCCAAAGAGGTGCACGCGATCATGAACAACAACTACTCCAACTACTCGGTCAAGAACGCCCATCGGTTGGAGGAGCTGCTGGGGGCCTGGCAGAAGTGACTCTCGAGGGCGGTGACTCCCAGTGAACGCCCCTCAGCCTGACCCTGCGCGCAAAGCGGCGTTAAGGATCGGCCTTACTGATTGCTCCCCTGAAGGGGAGAGGGGTTATTCGGGCGGGGGCAGGCCGGGGCCGCCCAGGTGGGGGGAGGCCAGGCGGCGAGCCTCGCCCAGGCTGTGGTCCATCAGGCCTCCGAAGAAGGGCTCGGCAAGGTGGGCGAACCGAAGCGGTAGGACCATGACGTCGCGTCGCGGGAACCGCGCGGTCCGCACGATGACGTTGGCCACCCAAGAGGCCGGGTACATCGGGCCCACAGGCACCTCGGTGGAATCGAAGAATTCCGTGTTGGTCACCCCCGGGTAAACGACGCAGACCTTGACGCCGGTGCCGGAGAGCTCGCCCCGTAGCGCGTGGGACAGCCCCACCACGGCGTGCTTGGTTGCCGAATAGACCGCGGAGTAGGGGGAGGCGCGAAACCCGGTCACCGAAGCGACGTTGATGATCACGCCACGGCGCCTCTCCAGCATCGCAGGCAGCGCCGCCTGGGTGGTCGCGATCACGCCCTTGAGGTTGGTCGCGACCAGCTCCTCGACCTTTTCTTCCGGCATCAGGTGGAGGCGCCCCACCCAGCCGACTCCCGCGTTGTTGACGAGCACGTCGATTCGGTCGTGGTCGCGCAGCGCCGCGGCCA
>JBGPOC010000114.1:0-7268 GCA_041487825.1 Candidatus Dormibacteraceae bacterium
GCATCCTTTTGTCAACCGCTCGAACCAAGTGAGGGAATGAGTTGAAACGTAGGTCTCGATTGCTGGCAGAGTGCACCGCTCGCGAGGTGCAGGACTATCTGCAATCCGGCTTCAAGGTCATCGTGCCGGCCGGTGCGACCGAACAGCACGGACCCCACGCGCCGATGGGCACCGACACGCTCCTCGCGACGGAGGTGAGCGTGCGCCTGGCGGCCCGGATCGGCGCGCTTGTCGCCCCCGCCTTCCCGTACGGCCTGTCGGGCGACCATCGAGGATTTCCAGTCGCCTACTTATCGGTGAAGACGCTCACCGGCCTCGTGCAGGACGTCTGCTCCTCTCTCGCCGAGACCGGGTTCAGAGAGATCATCTTCGTGAATGGCCACTACACCAACATCATCGGAATGGCGGCTGCCATCGCGGAGGTGGGGGACCGCCTCCCGGAGGGCACCTTCGCCTTTCCTTTCAATTACTGGGATGCGCTTCCGGCAGAGCAGCTGGAGGCCTACCTCAGCGCCACCGTGGGACTGCACGCGAACATCGGCGAGACGTCCGCAGTGATGGCCGTCGACGAGTCACTCGTCGATCTCGAGTACGCTGTCGAAGAGTTTCCGCGCTTCGCAAAGCCTCCGAATGCGGCGCAGGTGGCGGCATTCTTCTTCTCAGGTAAGGGGACCACCCATCGTGCTACCCGCTCGGGGGTGTGGGGTGATCCACGCAGCTCCAGCGGCGAGCGGGGCCGAGCATACCTGGACCAGATCGAAGAGGCGGGCGTCCGCTTCATAGAGGAGGTCGAGGAGATGTTCAAGAGCTTTCCGCCTCGTGCCGAGCGCCCGAGGGCGGGGCAATGAGCGATCGAGAGCACCTCTCGCCCGAAGGCGTTGCATCCCCGCCGGAGCCTTATACCCACGTGATCCGAGCCGGCAAACTGGTGTTCGTCGCCGGACAGGTCGCTTTCGACGAAGCCGGCGAACTGGTCGGTCCGGGCGACCCCCGCCGCCAGGCGGCGCAGTGCTGGAAGAACATCGAGGCCTGCCTGCGCGCGGCCGGCGCGGATCTGCGGGACGTGGTGAAGGTGGTCTGCTTCGTGGCCGACATCCGCCATGTGCCCCATGAGATCGAGGTCCGCCGGCGGCTGTTCGCAGGCGGTAGGTTGCCGACGTACACGATGGTGCAGGTCGCGAACCTGGGGCGCGAGGATCTCCTTTTCGAGATCGACGTGACCGCCGTCCTGCCGTGAAGTCGATTCGCGAGCCGAATCGAGATGACACGCGGCAACCGTGGGACCTGGACATCGCGAGCGCCGGGGTACCGGCATGGCTCGCCCACCGGCCTCGGCCAGGTGGTCAGCTAGGCCGCGCGGGAGCGTCCAATGACGGGTGCATCGTGTGCCACGGTGTCGCCTGCTCGAATGCATGGGCAAGGGACAGGATGTCGGACTCGCCACCGGCCCGGCCGACCAGCTGAAGACCGATCGGGATGCCATCGGCGCTCATGCCGCAAGGAACGGCCAGCGCGGGGTGGCCGGTCAGGTTGAAAGGAGCGGTGAACACAGCGCCGCCGCCTGTGTGGGGTTGGAACTTGGCGGCCCGCGCCGCCTCCGCGGTCAAAACCGGGACGACTGGAGTCGCGAGCACGTCCACGGTGAAAAGGGTTTGGTTTACCCGCTCCCGAACGGTGTCACCGACGCGGAGCGCGGCGATGTAGTCGGCGGCGGACAGGAAGGCACCCTGCATGTGGTAGAGCCGGGCGCTACGCCCGTAGTCACGCATCCTTGCGCGGAGCGTCCGCTCGTGCGCGGCGAACGCCTCGGCGTTGAGCACCACGAAGTCGGCCGCCGCCGCGTCTGCGAGACCATCCAATTCCACGTCGACGATCTCCATTCCAAGGTGGCGCAGCGCATACAGCGCCTCCTCGAACGCGGCGCTGATTTGGGAATCCGACCGGGCCTGGTCGATGTGGCTCCGAGGTATGCCGACGCGCGCTTTGCCTGGAGGCCGACGCAGGCCGTCGGCATATTGATGGCTCCGGCCACACATAGCGGTCAGGAGCAACGCGCAATCCTCGACGGTTCGGGTGATCGGGCCGACCTCGGTGATGGTCGGCGCCCCCAGCGCGCCGCGGGCGTCGACCAAACCGTGCGTCGGCTTCAGGCCCACGACCCCGCAATTCGCCGCCGGTTGGCGCACGGAACCGCCCGCATCGGTCCCCAGGGCGGCCACGCAGAACCCGCTAGCCACCGCTACTGCCGAGCCGCTGCTCGACCCCATCGCGAGGTGGCCCAAGCTCCATGGATTGCGTGGCGGCGGGTGCAGGTCGTCCTCGCTCGGTATCGCCCAGGCGAACTCGTTCAGGTTCAACTTCGAGAGCACGATCGCGCCCGCGATGCGAACCGCGGCCACCGCCGGGGCATCCTCGTCGGGGACCCAGTCGGCGAGCAGGCGTGAATTGGCCGTGGTGCGCAGCCCGGCGGTGGCGATGCAGTCCTTGATCCCGAGCGGGACACCGTGCAGCATCCCCGCCCATTCGCCGCGGTGGACGGCGCCGTCCGCCGCATGCGCAGCCGTCAGCGCCGCCTCGTCCGCCAGCGTGATGGTGGACCTGAGCGACGGATCGAGCCCCCGAACCCGTTCGACCAGGGCTTCCACCAGGTCGGTGGAGGACAGTGAGCCCTCGCGAATCCTGCGGCCGGCCTCGGCCACCGTCAACAGGTGGAGGTCCAGCTGTCCACCCACCCGGCTACGGAGTCTGGCCTGGGGGCCCGGTTGCGCCGATCCTGCTCGATTGCTGATGGCGCAACCGCCGAGCCACCGCCATGAGGTCATCGACCATCGGCCTCAGACGGGCCAGGTCTTCGTCGTCCAGGGGCAGCTCAAGCGCTCGGGTCATCTGGCGGAGCCTCGTGATCGTCAGGGGCTTCACTGGCGCAACATCTTCAGCATCGCAGCCGCCGACTGGCGCAGAAGGACCATGTCCGACGGTGCCGCCAGCATCGTGTAACCCGCCTGGCGCCAGCGCTCCAGCAGCTCGAGGCTGCCGCACGCAATTCCCGCAACAACGTTGTGGTCACGACACACCCGGGGCACGCCCTCGAGCCGGCGCCTGTGTTCGGGCTCGTCGGAGCGGGGAGAGAATCCCATCGAGATGGCGAAGTCGCTAGGCCCGATGAAGACGGCGTCAACCCCCGGCACCGAGACTATCTCGCCGAGCCGCTCCAGGGCCGGGACCGTCTCGACCATCACAGCGCAGACCACGGAGCGGTTGGCGAGCTCCGGGCTGAAGTCCGGCACGCCCAGCGAAGCGCGGGTGGGTCCCCAGCTTCTGTAGCCCTCAGGCGGGTATCTGCACGCCCCGACCGCCGCCGCCGCCTCGTCGGCGGAGTTCACCATGGGCACGATCACCCCTCCCGCGCCGGCGTCGAGCGCCTTCATGATCCAGCCGGGATCGTTCCACGGCACACGGACCACCGCCGGCGCGCCGGCGACCGACACCGCCTGCAACATGGCCAGCATCTCCTGGTAGCCGATCAGGCCGTGCTGGAGGTCGATGCAGATCCAATCGAAGCCGGCGCGCGCAAGAACCTCGGCGGTGAACGAGCCCGGCATCACGCACCAGCCGCCCACCGAGGGTTTGCCGCTGGTGAGGACCTCCCTCAGGGCCATGGCGGCAGCGTAACTCAGCCGCCCAGCGCTTCTGCCAGCGGAGCGTGATTGAAGCAGGCGACCAGGTGATCCGGCTCCACCTCCTTGAGGCGTGGAACCTCCTTCCAGCACACGTCGACCGCCCGGAAGCAGCGCGTGGCGAAGCGACAACGAGCGGGGATGTTGACCGCTGTCGGAATCTCGCCCGTGAGCACGATCCGGCTCGTTTTCTCGCGCCTGCTGGAGATGACCGGCACCGCGGACAGAAGGGCCTGCGTATAGGGGTGCCGCGGGTTCGAGAACAGACGGTGTTTGGGCGCGATCTCGACGAGATGTCCCAGGTACATGACGGCGACGCGGTCGGCAACGTGCTGGACCACGCCGAGGTCGTGTGAGATGAGGACGTACGTGAGTTGAAGGGTGTCGCGCAGGTCGGCGAGCAGGTTCAAGATCTTGGACTGGACCGAGACGTCGAGGGCGCTCACCGGCTCATCGAGGACGAGGAACTCGGGGTTGACCGCGAGCGCCCGAGCGATGCAAATGCGCTGTCGCTGCCCTCCGCTGAACTCGTGCGGGTAACGGTCGACGATGTTGGGTGAGAGCCCCACGAGCTCGAGCAGCTCAGCGGTGCGCACGCGACGTGCCGCCGGGGCAAGGCCGTCGATCCCCTCGCTCACGATCTGGCGGACGGTGTGGCGTGGATTGAGGGAGGAGTAGGGGTCCTGGAACACGATCTGCATCTTCCGCCGGAGCCGTCGCACCTCGACCTTGGAGAGGGCGAAGATGTTCTCCCCCGCGTAACGCACCTCGCCGCGCGTCGGTTCAATGAGCTTGATCAGCAGCCTGGCCAGGGTCGACTTGCCGCTGCCGCTCTCCCCGACCAGGGCGAGGATCTCCCCGCGCCTGACGGTGAGATCGACGTCCTCCAGAGCGCTGAGCCAAGAGCGCCGGTTGCCCAGCCAGCCGCTGTCCATGGGGTAGAGCTTGGTGAGGCCTTTGATCTCAACCAGCGTCTCAGCCGTCCGGTGCCGCTCGGCGGGCTTGCTGACGGCCGACATCATCGATTTCAAAGCTTAAGCTTGCTGTGGCGATGAGACTGTCGGAGCGCATCTACCTCGTCGGCTCGGGCAGCAATGGTTTCGACCTGACCGACCCATATGACTGCCACGTGTACTTGATCGACGGTGGGAGCGAGCTGGCGCTGGTCGACGTCGGCGCTGGGATGGGCGTCGACGGCATCATCGAGAACGTCAAGCGGGACGGGTTCGACCCCGCCCGGATCCGTCACCTGATCCTCACGCATGGGCACGGCGACCACGCCGGCGGAGCGGCCCGCATGAGGACCGCGCTAGACGAGCCGGCGGTACATGCGTCCGGCGCGATCGCCGACATCCTGCGGCGGGGCGACGAAAAGGCGATCAGCCTGGATGTGGCCAAGCAAGCCGGCATCTACCCTCTCGACTACCGCCTGGAGCCCTGCCCGATCGACCACGAGCTCGAGGAAGGGGCCACCATCGATGTCGGCGGGCTCCGGCTCACAGTCTTTGACACGCCCGGCCACTCGGACGGCCATGTCTCGCTGTTGTTGGAAGACGACGGCCGGCGGACGCTGTTCGCCGGCGACGTGATCTTCTTCGGCGGCAAGATACTGCTTCAGAACATCCACGACTGCAGGCTGGACGCATTGATCGGCTCGTTGCGAAAACTTCGCCAGCTCTCCGTGTCGGCGCTGCTTCCTGGCCACCTGACCCTGTCCCTCCGGGACGGTCAACGACACATCGAACGCGCCAACCAGGTGCTGGATCGCCTGCTGATCCCGGAGCAGATGGTCTCCGCCTGGTAGCCGGCCGGAGGTTGAGGCGCTCCTAAGCCTGTCTCAATATGTGCGCGAGGACCTTCTCGCGGGCCTGCTGCCCCAAATCGCCGAGCAGGAGACCTGTGCCCTGCGCCGCAACCGGAATTCGGCCTATTTCGCAGGGTCCGATCGCGCCCCTGAAAACCGCCTCTGCACGCTCATCAGCCGCCGGATCCAACGAACCGACCAGGATCAGCTTCGGGACCCGGGCCTCGCGGACGTCGCTGACCGCCGCCACGTGGCCGACCAGCCGGGGTGAAAGCGCAGCGACCGAGGTGATGTCATTCGACCGGCCGGCGGCCGCCGCGAGCGCGGCGATCGCCCCGACCCCCTCGCCCACGAGGTGGACCCGTCGCGACCCGTGCGTGGTCGCGAAGTTGACAGCCGCCAAGACCGCGGGGAGGGCGAGCTGCGACTCCCACGGATCATCCGAAGCCCCGTGACCGGGGAGGTCGAAGGCCAGCACCGATAGGCCGCGCCCGGCGAGTTCGGCCGCCAGGTCGCGCCACCCGTCGAGGTCCTTACCGACATCGTGCACCAGCACCGCCCACCGCTCGCCCGCCCCGGAAAGTTGACCGCGAAGCACCGGTATTCGCGGTCCGCCAAACTCGACCGCAACCGCCACGGCAGCGTCGCCGGCGGACGGTTCGGTACCCACGGTCGTCAATCTTCGCAGCAGATGCTAGGATCGTACGAACCGTCAGCGTGGCGCTGAAAGAGGGGAGCGAGAATGAACGACGAAGCTAGCCAATCCACGGTGCAGGGTCTCGTGGCGGAGTATCTGGGAGGCGGCTTGTCGCGCCGCCAATTCGTCAAGGGCGGGCTTGCCCTCGGCCTTGGCATGACCACCATCGGCGCGTTGCTGGCCGCATGCAGCAGTTCCACGAGCAGCCAGTCGACCACGCCGAAAGTGGGTGGCACTCTGAAGGAAGGCTACGACCTCGACTTCTCGCGCCTCGACCCCATCAACACCAACTGGTACGACCCTGCTTTCTACGCGGTCTATGAATCGCTGGTCACCAACGATCCTCAGGGCAACTACGTGGCGCAGATCGCCTCCAGCTGGACTGTCGCTCCCGATGGCCTGTCGGTCACGTTCAAGATCCGCAGCGGGCTGAAGTTCCAATCCGGGGCCACTCTCGACGCCGCGGCCATCAAAGCCGTGTACGACGGCATCGCGGACCCGAAGAATGGCTCGCCACTGGGCTCGGTCTGGGTGCCCGTGGCCGGCACGGACGCGCCTGACCCGGCGACGCTCATCATCCGCCTCAAGCACCCGTACTTCGACCTCTTCAACATCGTCAAGACCGGCTACTGGGACATCGTCAACATGGCCTACCGGGCTCAGCTCGGCGACAAGTACGGCCAGCAGGGCGTGGACGGCTCGGGACCATTCACGCTCACGGAGTGGGTGCCGGGCAGCCACACATCCGTCAAGCGCTGGGAGAGCTACCCCGGCACCGTAACCCCCTTCATCACGAACAAGGGCAAGCCTTACCTCGACGGCATCAACTGGCTGACCATCCTCGACGCTCCGCAGCGCGCAATCCAGATTCAGAACGGCGAGATCGACACCCTGCGCGGGCCGGCGTTCCAGGACATCAGCCGGCTGCAGGCGGATACGAATCTGGTCGTGACCAAGCTGAAGGAGTGGTCGGGCTATTTCTTCAGCCTGAACTTCAAGCGCACCGACCTGGGCTTCAACGATGTCAACGTGCGCCAGGCGCTGTCCCACGCCATCGACCGCGCGAGCATAGTGAAGGCGCTGCTCTTCA
>JBGPOC010000115.1:0-7221 GCA_041487825.1 Candidatus Dormibacteraceae bacterium
AGTCGCCGCGCTTGGAGGTGTTTGGAAATGGATCGCTGGGTGACGGCCGGAGTAAATCCGGCCTGAACACGACGCGTTGACTTGTCCAATACACCGCGCTCAGGAGCGCAGGCCGCGGCGGGGAAGCACTCTAACCGCGGACCTGCGCACCAGAAGGCGATGGCTCGATCGCCCGATCTCGATCTGAAACTAGCTTAACGTACCCATTAACTCTAGCCTTTACGCAGGCGCGCGTCAGTTGGCGGCGCCCAGGAGGTGAGAGAAATGCGCAGGTTCGGATTCGTTTTCACTCTGGCGACGATCGCCGCCACCCTCATGACCATGTTCGCGGTCATGGGCGTGTCCGCCGATGGATGGCCACCGGTTCACTAGCCACTCCACGGCAGGCCCCTGCTGCTTCTGGCGCACGCGTGGCGCCGGATGCCGTGTGGGCGTGACACCGTTAAGTAATTTCGGCTAAGCTGCCAAGCGTGATTGAGACCGGCGACGGCCGGCGGCGGAGCGCGCCCGACAAGCCCGGCGAGGAAGCCGCGCCCCGCCCAGTTCGCAGGCGCTTCCCGGGCGTCGACGTTCGGCCCGGCGCTGTCAAGCAGGCCCGCCAGGAGGCAGGCCTCAGCCTCGCCATGGTCGGGAAGGGCTGCGTGACCGCCCCGGCGATCTACCTGATCGAGACCGGCCGCACCCGTCCCTCCCTGCCGACGCTGGAGCACATCGCGCGCAGGACCGGCAAGCCGGTCGAGTTCTTCCTCGCCGACCATGTCGGGGGCACCGACGAGACCAGGTCCGGGCTGATCGAGCTGGAGGCCAGGGTTGCGGAGGGACGCCACGAAGAGGCGATCTTGCTGGGCGAGCAGCTCCTCAAGCTCGGCTCGTCGGCCCACCACCTCGGCCAGGTTCGATTCCTGCTTGGGCAGTCCCACCTGTACCTCGGTAAGCCAGACCTTGCCGCCCCGCTGCTTCGCGAGGCCCATGCGCATTTCGAATCGGTCAACGACACGCTCATGCTGGCCGAGTGCCTGGGTTCGGAGGCCACGGTCGCCTCGATGACCCAGAAGCCGGAAGCCATGGACCTCGCCAAGCGGGCGCTCGACGTCTGCCGCCGCCTCAAGAACGTGCCTGCCGCCACGGAGGCCAGGCTGCTGGCGATCCAGGCCAGTATCAACTTCGCCAACAAGGATTGGGCTAACGCGATCACGCTCTACGAGGAAGCCATTGAGTCCGCGGGGTCGCTGTTCGACCTGGGCCGGATGGCCAAGATGTACAGCGGGCTCAGCTACGCCTACCGCGAGACCGGACACAACGAGGCCGCGGCCAGGTACGCCGGGCGGTCCATCGCCCTGCTCGAGGTGATTCGGGATCGCGTGTCGCTGGCGCGGGCTGAGAACAACCTCGGCCTGATCCTGCTGGCGCAGGGCGACCGCGCTGCGGCCCACAAGCACCTGGATCGCTCGCTCGAGCTCGCCGAGGAGACGAACCTCGAGATCGGGCGCAGCCACGTGCTCATGAGCCTGTGCGAGCTCAGCCTCATGCAGGGCAATGTTCAGGCGGCCCGCCAGTTCGCCGACCAGGCGCTGGCCCTCGCGGAACGGCTGCACGAGGCCGCCAACGTCGCCGAGGCACACGTCTGGCTGGGGCGGATCGCAGCCGATGTCGGTGACGACGAGCTGGTCGACACCGAGTTCCACATCGCGATCCGTGGCCTGACCGAAGTCGGGGTCGAGGAGCGGCTGCTCCGCTGCCACGGGCTCTACGCCGAGATCCTCGAGAAGCGCGGTGAGCTGGATCGTGCCTACGCGCATATGAAGAAGGCGTTCTCGGTCAGCCGGCCCGGGCTGCTGCAGTCGGCGGCCGACGACATAGAGGAGCGCGCCACCACCGCCTGACGTCTTTGGATCCAGGAGATGGACCCTGACGGCAGGATGGGCTAGTGTAGGTTTCAGGCGCTCGCCGATCACGACATCGAACGAGTAGGGAGGTAAGTCCGGCTGGCAAAGACGCTGCGCAACTCCAAGCTCTCCCTTGCCGCCGAAACCGTAATCGCCGATTACCGCCTCGCTTACAGCAGCCGCCGCGCGAGCATCATCGGCCGCGCGGAGGTCCTTCGCGGCAATGCGACGTTCGGCATCTTCGGCGATGGCAAGGAGGTCGCGCAGCTGGCGCTGGCGAAGGCCTTTCGCCCCGGCGACTGGCGAGCGGGCTACTACCGCGACCAGACGTTGATGTGGGCGACACGGATGTCGAACATCCGGGCGTTCTTCGCCCAGCTCTACGGCAGCGCGAGCGTGGAGGCGGAGCCGGCGTCGGGCGGCCGCCAGATGGGCAATCATTTCGCGACTCGCTTCCTGGACGACAGGGGCGAGTTCCAGCGATCGATCGACATGCCGAACTCGACCGCGGACGTATCGAACATTGCCGGGTGGATGCCCAGGCTCGTCGGGCTCGCATACGCGTCCAAGCTCTATCGCGACAACCCGCAGCTGAAACAGGTCCAGGACGGCTTCTCGGTCGACGGCAACGAGGTCGCCTTCGGCACGATCGGCGACGCCGCCACGAGCGAGGGGCCTTTCTGGGAGGCGGTCAACGCGATCGGGGTGCTGCAGGTGCCGGTGGCGCTGTCGGTCTGGGACGACGGGTACGGCATCTCGGTCCCGATCACTGCCGAGACCACCAAGGCGTCGATCTCGGACGTCCTGCGCGGCTTCACGCCGGACGACCGTCCAGGGATCGACATCCACGTGGTTCCCGGCTGGGACTACCCGGCCCTCGTGGAGGCCTACGTGACGGGCGTCGAACGCATCCGGCGCGAGCACAAGCCGGCGCTGTTCCACATCACCGAGCTCACGCAGCCGCAGGGGCACTCCACCAGCGGCAGCCACGAGCGCTACAAGTCCAAGGAGCGGCTCCGATTCGAGAAGGAGTTCGACTGCGTCACCCGCATGCGCGACTGGATCATCGAATCCGGGATCGCCGCCGAGTCGCAGCTCGAGGGCTGGGAGGCAGCCGACAAGGAGGCCGTCGAAGCCGCGCGGGACCTCGCGTGGGAAGCGTTCCAGGCACCGATACGCGCTGAGCGTGACCGGCTCGTCGCGATCCTGAAGCGATCCGACACCTCGGAGGTGACCGAGGTCTCCGACGCGCTCGCCGAAGCTTCCAAGGTGACGCGCGCCCTCGTGCTCTCGACCGCGTCGCAGGCCCTCAACACGCTCCGCGGCAGCGACTCGCCGCAGCGATCGGAGCTGGCCGGATTCGTCAAGGAGTACCAGCGGGAGAACCTCGAGCGCTACAACTCGCACGTCTACAGCCGCTCGGATCAGTCGCCCCTGAAAGTGCCCGTCGTGCCGGCAGAGTACTCGGATCAGTCGCCGCTGGTGGATGGCAGGCAGGTGCTGCTCCGCAACTTCGACGCCAACTTTGCGCGTGACCCGCGCCTGTTCGTCATCGGCGAGGACGTTGGGAGGCTCGGGGACGTGAACCTTGTGTTCGAGGGTCTGCAGGCGAAGTACGGCGCATTGCGGATCACCGACACCGGTATACGCGAGGCGACCATCCTCGGCCAATCGATCGGTGCGGCGATGCGAGGATTGCGCCCCATCTGCGACATCCAGTACCTCGACTATTTTCTATATGCACTGCAAACGGCGTCCGACGACCTTGCCAGCCTGCACTGGCGGACGGTGGGCGGACAGAAGGCGCCGGTCGTCATCCGCACCAAAGGCCACCGGCTGGTCGGCATCTGGCACTCGGGATCGCCGATGGCCGTCGTGCTCAACGCCCTCCACGGCATCTACGTGACCGTGCCGCGGAACATGACCCAGGCCGCGGGCTTCTACAACACACTGTTCCGCGGCGACAATCCGGGGCTCGTCATCGAGGTCCTCAACGGCTACCGGCTCAAGGAGAGGGTGCCCGACAACGTCGGGGATTTCACCGTTCCGCTCGGGGTGCCGGAAGTGCTGCGCCAGGGGACGGACATAACCGTCGTCACGTACGGCGCCCTATGCGCCATCGCTCTCGATGCGGCCAGGCAGCTGCACGAGCTTGGCGTCTCGTGCGAGATCATCGACGTCCAGACGCTCAACCCGTTCGACATCAACCACACCATCGTCAACTCGTTGGAGAACACTCATGCCGTGCTGTTCCTGGACGAGGACATGCCCGGCGGCGCCTCGGCGCTGATGATGCAGCACGTGCTGGAAGTGCAGCAGGGCTGGTGGCACCTCGACTCGGCGCCGCGCACCCTGGCCGCGTCGCCAAACCGACCTGCCTACGGGCCGGATGGAGATTACTTCACCAAGCCAAACCGCGAGAGCATCGTGAACGCGGTTTACGCCATAGTCCGCGAACGCCAGCCGTGGAGGTTTCCCGAGTTATGAGGGAAACCCGGATGGTTTCCCTCATCGCCGGGTCGGCTTCGCCGACGCGGCTGCTCTTTTCCGGTATATGGATGGGATCAATTCCGAATTAGTTTCTCCCCGCGACGATTGCGAGTTGGTTAGAGACAAAGTCATGGCCGGGGGGACCCCGGCCAGCCATGCAACGCTGGTGCTCCGGTACCACGCCAATCCCTCCCCGCTCCGCGGGGAGGGGTGCTGGAGCCCGGGACAATCGCCGGCTTTCTATAACTCGTCGGTCATGAAGTTCATGACCGCGAGGGCCGGTGCTCGGTTCAGCAGGGACACTCCCTCGAGCAGCCAGCCGACGTAACCGGCCGCGCCGGCGGCAGCACGCGGCGGGATCATCCTGCGCGGCGCCGCCACCTCGCGAGCGGGAGCCTTGTCGCCGAGGCCGGCGAGGCCCCGCGCCTTGCGTATCCCGGCGTCCAGGCCGCCCAGCTCGTCCACGAGCTTTCTCTCGTGCGCCTGCCTGCCGGTCCACACCCTGCCCGCGGCGATCGGATGCAGCTCTTCGCGCGTCATTCCGCGCGCGCGTCCGACGACCTCGAGGAACAGCTCGTAGATCCGGTCGACCTCACCCTTGACGATCTGGCGCTCCTCCTTCGAGTACGTCTTCTCGTCGTCGCCCATCGTCACGTGCTCGCCGAAGGAGACAGTCTCGCGGTTGACGTGAAGCCTGGCCCACATGCCTCCCATCACCACCTTCCCGCTGAGCACTCCGATCGATCCGGTCAGCGTGCCGGGTCGGGCGACGATCCAGCGCCCCGGGGTCGCGACCCAGTAGCCGCCTGATCCGGCGACCGGCCCCATGACTACCACCAGGGGCTTGCGTGCGTTGATCTGGTCCAGCGCCTGGCGCATCGCCTCGGACGCGGTCGCCGATCCTCCGCGCGAGTTGACGTAAAGGACGGCGGCCGCCGCCCTACCGTCAGCCGCGACCTGGCGCGCCAGCTGGACGATGCTGAGGTCGCCGGCGCGCGTGTCGCCGACGATCGGGATGTCGACCGGCGGCTTGACCGGCAGGCGTCCGGAACGACCGTCGATGATCGTGCCCTCGATCCGCAGGATGGCGACGTACTTGCCGCGCCCGAGTGTCGGGGGTGGCGTCGGGAGCTTGCGGCGGGCCTGGTCCCAGGTGGCGACGAAAACGCGTTTGCCGCCGTGGGCAAGGTGGGCTGGAAGGTCCTCCTCGGCGATCACCCGGTCCACCACGTGCTTCCCGAGAGCGGCAGCGTCTGAGTACGGGGAGGCGTCCACCAGCTCGGCGGCGGCCTTCTCGTCGAGCCCTCGGCTCAAGGCGATGCCGGCGACGAGCTCCTTCTGCTGCGAGTCGAGCAGCCACGTCATCTGCTCGCGGAGCTCGCTCGACATCTTCGACTTGGTGAGGACGTCCGCCGCCGACTTGTAGGGCGAGATCTGGACGAAGTCTGCCTCGACCCCGAACCTCGCCAGCGCGTCGGCCAGGTACATGCCGGTGGTCGAGAAGCCGAGGGGCTGGACCGAACCCACCGGCATCAGCAGTATCTGGTCGCACGCGCACGCGAGGTAGTAGGTCCCCGTGGTGTAGAACGGCGCCCAGGCCACGACCCTCTTGCCGGCGGCGCGGAGCTTGGAGACCAGCTCGCGCAGGTCCTGCAGCGTCGCCATCGACATCGGCACGGGGCGCAGGTGCAGCACCACGCCCTTGGTCCTCGCGTCTCGTGCGATGAGGTCGAAGCGCTCGCCCAGCTCCTTCACGCTCAGGCCGGGCCTGGAGAAGAAGCGCTGCCAGCGCGGCAGGGGCGGATCAGGCAGTGCGGGCAGATCGCCCTCGAGCAGGAAGATGACGTATTCGGGCGGGCGACCCAGAGCGCGCCGCACCCTCGCCAACAGCCACGCGAGATACCGAAACGGATAGAGAACCATCAACCCCCCTCAGGCCAACTCTAAATCAGACCCCGTGCTGACACGGCAGGGTTGGCCGGGGTTCCCCCGGCCATTACTTTGCCCTAAAACCGCTCCCAGGCGCCAGGAGAAGTCCTTCTTAAATCAATCCCATCGATATACCGGAAGGAGAGAGCGCCTGCGGCGAAGCCGCACGCGCGATGAGAGGGAACCATCCGGGTTCCCTCTCATACGGTCATACGACCTTTGACACTTCCAGGTGGTCGTCCATTTCCTCGCTCAGGCGCGTGGCCCCGTACTCGTGGCCGACGTGCTGGTGGTAGGGAACTCCGGTGAAGAGGTGGTGGCTCTTGGTCGGAATGTCCGACCCGTCCCATTCCTTTCGCTGCAGGGCCATGTAGCCCTCCTCTTTCTGCGTCTTGAGATCGTGCAGCAGGACCGACATGCCGTGCCCGGCGGCATGCTGGAGCGCCAGCGTGACGAAGATGAAGCCGACGCCGAGCTCGCCCAGCTCATCCCACGTGATCGGGTTCTTCTCGTTGAACCACTTGAACGAGGACGAGTAGTTAAATGCGAAACGGGTCTTCGGGAAACGCTTGCGGATCTCGCCGCAGAACTGCTCCACCTGGCCGCGCTCCGCGGTAGGGAACTCGCACCACAGGAGGTCGGGCACGCCGCTGTCCATGTAGCGCAGCCCGCGATCGATCGCGAGCTGGATTCCGCGTTTCGTCTCCGGCGCCTCGGTCGCGGACACTCCGTCGGTGCGGGCGATGATGACGAAATCCTTGTTGCCGAGGTCGTCGGCCGCGTTGCGCATCATCTTGAGCTTGCCCACGAACTCGTCCGCCGAGATCAGCGCCTTGCCTGCGATGTGTCCGCAGCGCTTCGGCATCACCTGATCCTCGAGGTGCGCGGCGGCGACGCCGGCCCTTACGTAAAGGTC
>JBGPOC010000116.1:0-7157 GCA_041487825.1 Candidatus Dormibacteraceae bacterium
ATCGGTCCAGCCCCGACCGAAATAGAACCAAAGGCCAGCTAAGACCATTAGGACGCCGACCAGAACAGCGGCTAATTCAGTCGGTGCCATACATCGTCGCTTGAGCCAACCGTACGCCGTGCGCGGGCCACCGGCGCCCGCAACGCTGGTGACGTCGCGGAAGCTGGCCGCAGGCTGGGTAGCGAGCGTCTGTACGTCTGGCGACTCACGGCGCGCGCGCACCAGTGCGCGCGACGCACAGCGCTTAGAGGTGCCTTGCAGACTGAGCGCACTGATCCCCAATCGCAGGCTCGGCTTCACGACCCAGTCACTGGCGCGCGGGTGCCTGGCGGCGCAAGGCTCGTAGGGGCGGTCCGGGTCCCCTAACAGAGGACCGCCAAAAACCAGAACTGAGATCCCACAGGTGCTTGCATGCGGTACGGCCTAAGGATTGGACGGCGTAGGAGGAGAGCCGAACATGTCTGCGTTGCCTCCGCAGTACAGAACCTTACCCGAGTGTGCGTCGAGAACGATCTGGAAGTCCGCTCGGGTGACATGTAGGGTTCCATCGCCTGCACTCACGATGTCTTGCGAAGGAGCGTGGGTCTCGACCACCCAGAACTGGTTCGCGAGGAATGGTCGGATCCATAACGGCGAACCGTTGGGATACAGCAGGTGCCCTTGGTGGTCATTAGCCTGACCCTGTTCGTATGCTGACCACGTCACGGCAAGCTGTAGCGAATGGCCCCCGCAGGTAGCAGGCTGGGTGGCAATTGCGCGAGCCTGCCCCTCAGAGATGAGCGGCCCGGAGGTGTGAAGCCGCCAGAGCAGCCCTACGGCGACCACCAAGCCGACCAAGCCGGCCACCGCGAGACCCGCGAGGAGCCTTCTGCCAAGGTTCATATCAAACAGCCCAAGCACTATTGTGGGCCGGCACGGCTTGTGGAAGGCATCCCAGCCGCCGTCCGTCGTGAGAGGCTTCCTCGTACCGACCATTCGCTGACGTGATCTGCCGGCGCGATCCACGCGATCTTCCGCGCGATTGCCCTTGGCTGTCGCGCCGGGACCTTTCAACGCCCACTAGCCTTCGTAAGTAGGCTTGCGCAACGCGTCGGGCTGCTCCATGATGCAAAACCAATTCAATAACGGCCTGGTTAGGAAGGGCGAAGCTTCAGGAGCTAGTGTCCGCAAGGACGTGGAGGTTCAACTCCTCTCCGCCGCACCAACGATGTGACGCTGATCTCAACACATAACGTCGCCGTGCCCCACCCCGTCATCGTGTGGGGACCCGACCAAGTCACCCTGTGTCGTAACGCGGTGAGTTGGTCAGGCGTTTTTACCGCCGTGAGGCATTCGGGCTGGGTGGTGCTGATCTTGCTGGCCGCGTGCGGGGGACTCCGCAAGGGGCCGCTGCGTCCCACTCGCCCACGCCGCTGCTTACGATCAGCCCCGACGCGAAGTCACCCTCCCCTACATCGGCAGCCACGCCCGCGGCGTTCCTTCCACCGAGGGGCAAGCTCCAACTGGCAGTAAGCGAAACGGGCAGCGGATTCCTCACCTTGCCGCAGGGGACCTTCGCGGTAGATCCGTCGAGCGCGATCACTTACGTTCCCGCCACCAACCTCTACCGCACGGTTGCCTCCCCGCGCTTAGCCGGCCCTAATGGCGGAGCGGGAAGCGGTCCCGACCGTCCGCACTACGATGCAACAACTGCAAGGTGGCTGCCTGTGTCGGTCACCGCGCTGTCGCCGGACGGGTCCGGGTATGCCTATGCGCGGAACGTTCTTCCGCCGAACGTCCAGGGTCCCGTCGTCCCATCCCAAACCCTCATCCACGTCGTGAACATCCGGACCGCTCTCGACCGGGTCGTGTACAACGGGCCACTCCGCAACGTGGTCGGTTGGAGGCGGGAGGGGATCTACCTGACGATTCCCTGCATCGAAGGGTGCGGTCAGGCTGGAGGACTGTGGTTGCTGAATCCGGCGAACGGTCATGTCCAACAACTAATCAGCCCGCAGCCTCCGAATCCAAACCGGGCCTGGGCTTTGGTTTGGTCAGGCCTGGGCGGGGGTGCGGCTTGGGCGATTGGGATCGACCCGAGTAACCAACAACTGGACCGGCTGGTGCGCCATGACCTGAACGGCGGTCCAGAGACCGTGTGGTTCATCCGCGCCGGAGGTCAGATGAGCCTGCTTGGCATTGACGCAGGGAAACCGATCGTCGCTGCCCAATCGGACGCCAAGACGGAAATCTGGTTGGTCACCGCACGGGACCAAGGGCATCTGGTTTGGTAGTCAGTCGGGCATCTTCCTCTTGGCCACAGACGGCTCACTCCACAAGGTGTCGTCTCAAGCGGGGGCCCCGGCCGGACCGCTAGGCTGACGGCCAGAACTGGGAAGCCGGACCAGGCTTTGCAGATAGGCTGCCGCGGGGTGCGTTAGGAGAACGGTCTAGAAGCGCTCCACCCAGTGGGCCCGCCATTCGGGCGGGTCCAAGGTAGCGGCGAAGTAGGCGTTCTGGTGAAGGATCTTGCCGTCGCGAAACCGGAAGATGTCGACCGCGTGCCACGCGCTGCCATCCGGATAGTTGGCCTGGGACTCGGCCGTGGACTCGTCACCTGAACCGGTGTTCTTCAACACGGTCCAGATGGGCGTGGTAGCCCAGGTGTCCACGGAGTACGTGTGGGAGATGCCGCAGTCGGGCGAACGCGTTCGCGGACTGGAAAACAACCACGCGGTGTCTGAGAACTACCCGGACTGGGACGCCATGGCCAAGCTTCTTGATGCGTGATTGTTCAGAGCCTGGAAGAACCCCTCGACAATCTCGCGGTTGCCCTTGTCCGCCATCGGCGCGAATTGTGGGCACGGAACCCGTGAACCATCAGCATCGAAAGCGCCATGGATAGACTGGCGGCGGTGCGCCCTGCCACCTACGACCCGGTCCGGACCCTGTTTCGCACACTTCTCATCTTTGACGTCGTCGCCATCCTCGTCCTGGCGGTCGGCCTGGGCGAGTTCGTCTACTTCGAACAGCCCGGCCAGAGCACGGGCGTCAAAGCCACGATCGTTGGCGTTTATCAGTACGACCCGATCTCCAGGACGACGTCCGGCCCGGATCGCTCCACTTTCGGCCGCGCGCAGCAGCTCGCGGCCGTCGTCGACTGGACCTCGCTACCCCCGAACATCACGGTCGACGCGCGCTGGTACGACAGCTTCGAGGCCATCGTCGGCCACGTCGGGCCCGGGATGCCGGCGCAGCTCGCCGACCAGACCACGATCCCGGTCGGCGTCCCCACCGGGCTGAAATACAACCTGCCCGGCCACTACCTCTTCGTCGTCGAACGCCTCGCGAACGGCGTCCCGGTCGAAGTCCTGGCGAGACGCATCGTCCTCGTCGAACGATCGTGAACGCCACGCCCTCCCTCCGCGCCGCCAACCCTCGGCCACGAGGACGTCCGTCGCGCTATGGAGTCGCGATCGCAATCGCCGCGGTGGTGCTTGCCGTGCTGGTCGCGAGCTCCATCCTCGATTACGTCTTTCTCGACACGATTCCCGCACGCATCTCGCTGTACGGCCTCGCGGCGGTGGCGCTGGTTGCCCTCGGCACCTACATCGTGGTGCGCGCCTTCGACCGCGATCCGGCGGCGCGCAGGCGCCAGCTGATTCGTGGCGGCGTACTCCTCGGCCTGGCGTTCCTGCTCTGGCTCCTCCTCATCGACGTGTTCGTGTTCACCGGCTCTGCGGGCCCCAGCGTGGCCGCGATCAGTGCCCTGGCGTGCCTGCCCACGACCGCATTCGGCCTGTTCGTGGTCCGCAGGCTGGATCGCAACGAGAAGGAGCCCTGGCGGCTGGTGCTGGTCGCCTTCGCGTGGGGCGCCATCGTCGCCACCAGCATGGTCATCTGGGGCGAGAGCTTGTGGAGCTCGGTTGCGCAGGCGGCGCTCGTCCCCGGCCCCGGGCTCGACGCCTCGACGGCCTTCTCGGCCGGGCTGCTCGAGGAGCTCGCTAAAGGGATCGCGGTGCTCCTACTTTTCCTGGTCATGCGCAACGAGTTCGATGACGTTGTCGACGGGATCATCTATGGCGCGGCGGTCGGCCTCGGCTTCAATTTCATGGAGTCGATCGCCTACATGACCAACCTCTACGCGATCTTCAGCCCCGAGGGCGTCGGCGGGTTCGCCGCCGGATTCCAGTGGTATGCGAGGCAGGTTCTCGGCCTCTTCTTCGGACACGCCACCTACACGGCGTTCATCGGGGCGGGCATCGGCATCGCACGCCAGTTGCCCGGAAGGCGGCGGAAGGTGATCGCTATCGCGAGCGGTTTCCTAATCGCCATCGCTGCCCATTTCTCGTGGGACGCGTGGCTTGCCTTCTTCCCGATCGAGGGCTCCGCTCTCGGTCTTGTCGAGATCCATCTGCGGACGCTGATCATGACGGGGCCGTTCACCGCGGCCGTCATTGCTCTTCTCCTGTCAGGGATCCATTACGAGGGCCAAGCATTGGCCGAACAGTTCCGCAGGGAGGCCGCGGAAGGCGGCGGCGCGATCATGCCGGCGGAGGTTGCGATCCTCTCGAGTCCGTGGCAGCGGCTGACCCATCGGATGAAGGCTCTGAGCAGGGGCGGGATCCGCGCCTACATGCGGCTCGCGC
This sequence comes from Candidatus Dormibacteraceae bacterium, assembly GCA_041487825.1. GTDB lineage: Bacteria > Chloroflexota > Dormibacteria > Dormibacterales > Dormibacteraceae > Palsa-872. The sequence goes on from JBGPOC010000116.1 coordinate 4,629, forward strand.
GGCTACAAACCGCGCAGCTCGACCTCGCCATGGAGCGCTGGCACCGCGAGCGCCAGGAGATCGACACGCCCTTTGAAGCCGAGGGCGAGCTGAGGCGGCACGTCATCGAGCTGAGGCGGATCGCGGCGGCTTGACGATGGACGCCGACGACGCCAACGCCGCCCGCTGTCTCGGCCGACCCGGCACGTACGAAGCCTGGTACCTCACCATCGCGGATCCGCCGCGGCGCCGCGGCTTCTGGCTTCGTTACACGACGTTCAACCCCGCGGCCGGCGTACCGGCCGACGCTCACTCGGCGTTGTGGGCGTTCTCGTTCGACCACGACGACCCGAGCGCGAACTGGGGCGGCAAGGCGACGTTCCCGCTGCACGCGCTGCAGCTTGCCTCACGGCCGTTCGGCATCCATCTACAGTCCGCTCTCCTTTCTCGGGATGGATGCTCGGGAGAGCTGGTGACCGAGCGGGGCAAGGCGGGTTGGGATCTTCGCTGGACTTCGCGTGAGCCCCCGTTTCCCTTCGTGAATCCTCGCTGGCAGGCGCTCTCATCCGTGGCCAACATCGGCGCTCAGCCGGCGCTGACCGTCTCGGGCACGATCGAGATCAACGGGCGGACCCACCGCCTCGAGGACGCCCCGGGGGGCCAGCAGCACACCTGGGGCTCGAGCCATGCGCTGTCGTGGAACTGGGGCTTCGCATCAGGTCGGAATTTCTGGCTCGACGGCGCCACGTCGCGAGTGCGATCGAGGTTTGGGCGCGTGCTGGTTGGCACGGCGGTGGGCGCGCAGGCGGACGAGCAGCGCTTCCTCTTCAACGGCCCGCTCCAGGTCTTGGGCAACCGCGGCCCGATCTCGGCGGACGGATGGATGGCGCACGCGCGCATCGGCGAACGGGTTCTGAGCGTGAGCGTGAAGCCGAGGCCGGCGGATCTGATCGGCGTCACGTACATGGACCCGCGAGGCGGAGTGCGTTACTGCTACCACACCGAGGTTGCGGATCTCGAGATGCGACTTATGCGTGGGAACGAGACGCTTGCGCAGGTCTCGCAGCCGGCGAGGGCCGCCTTTGAATATGCGTCGGAGCTGCCGCTACCGGACCTCCCGCCGCTCCTGTAGACCGATCAGGCCAATTCGTCGGCGAGGTGTCGCGCACTCCGCGTGGCCAGGGCCATGATCGTGATCTGAGGGTTCACATAGGTCGAACCGGGCAGCACGCTCGCGTCGGTGATCACGAGGCCCGGCAGATCATGAGCGCGGCCGTGGCCGTCCACGACCGACGACCGCGGGTCCCGTCCCATCCGGCAGGTGCCCATCGGGTGGTAGGCGGAGAGCTTGAGGTCGGACGCGGTCCAGCGCCCGTCGGTGATCCTGCTCAGCTCCTCGCGCCTGCGCACCGGCGGCATTCCCGGAAGCAGCGTATGTACCTCCTCGGCGCCGGCGGCCAGATAGATCTCGGTTGCGAGCCGGATGCCCTCGAGGGTTTTGCGCAGGTCGTCCCGGTGCAGGTCGTATGTGATGAGAAGGCCCGCGCCGGGCGTCGTCCGGATGCGGCCCGTGCCGGTGTCGGAGATGATCAGGCCCGCGGCGGCCGTTTGGCGGTAGCGTGCGAGCATGTCCTTCAGCTCGCTTCCTTTGCCGCCGATTCCGCCTGCGCTGTAGCCAACCCCGGGAGGCGGGTATGTGGCTTCCAGCAGAATCCCGTCGCGCAGCCTCTCGTCCACGTAGTAGCTCTGCATGACGCCCTTCCACGCGTGGAGGTCGTGGTCGAAGACGGCGAGAACGCCGCAGCCGGGATGGATCCTCAGGTTGCGGCCGACCTGGCCGCTGGAGTTGGCGAGGCGCTGCCGCGACAAGAGGTTGGGTGTGTAGACCGCGCCTGCGGCTAGCACCACGCGCCTGGCGCGAACCTCGAAGCGCGAGCTCCCCTGCACCGCCCCGGTCTCCGGATCGACGATCGACCCCAGCACGCCGACCGCATGGCCGCCCTGGACCACCAGCCCGTCGACTCGGCAGCCGGTGATGATGCGCGCGCCCGCACTCACGGCCAGCGGCAGATAGGTCACGTGCATGCCGAGCTTGGCGTCGAGCGGGCAGCCGAACGCGCAAACACCGGAGCCGTGGCACCCGCGCGCGTTGCGCCGAATCGGACCACCGCTGTAGCCGAGCTCGCGGCGCCCCCTGTCCATGACCTCGCCGTTCGGACCCATGATGTCGGCGCCGACCGGGGTGACGTTCAGCACCTGCTCGACCTCGTCGAACAGGGACCCCATCTCGTCAGGATCGAGTCCCCACGCGTTCAGCACGAAGTCGGGCGTGCGGAAGCAGGTGCCGGAGTTGATGAGCGTGGAACCCCCGACGCCGCGGCCGATCGGCAGCGAGATCGTGGGGACTCCGATCGTGAAGGTCAGGCCGTTCCCGCGATAGAAGCGGCGCAGCCGCTCCGGCGGGGAGCCGGTGAAGTCTCGCCGGTCGAAACGCTCACCCTCTTCCAGCACGATGACCTTGAGGCCGGCCTCGGCGAGCTCCTTCGCCGC
>JBGPOC010000117.1:0-7136 GCA_041487825.1 Candidatus Dormibacteraceae bacterium
ACCGCTCCAAGGTCCTTCCACGTGTGGGCGCCCTCGTCGAATCCCCGGCGCTGTACGGCTACCTGTCTGGTCGCAACAACCTGCGAGCGTTTGGGGATCTTCTCGGCGGTGTTCCGCAGAAGCGCATCGACGAGGTGCTCGAGATCGTCGCCCTCAAAGGGCGAGACAAGGACCGCGTCAAGACCTATTCCATGGGCATGAAGCAACGGCTGGGCCTCGCCATCGCGCTGCTCAACAACCCTGACCTGCTCATCCTCGATGAGCCCGCGAACGGTTTGGACCCCGCGGGCATCGTCGAGATGCGCGACCTGCTGCGCGGCCTCGCCGCGGACGGCAAGACGGTGTTCATATCCAGTCACGTCCTCAGCGAGGTGCAGCAGATCTGCACGCGGGTGGCGATCATCAACCAGGGCAAGCTCGTGCGTGTCGCGCCGGTGGCCGAGCTGCTGGAGGCCCCTGGAGAGTTCGAGGTCCAGGTCGATTCGCCGGACGCCCTCGTCGCAGCCCTTCGGCTCCAGCCGTGGGGCCAGGAGGCGCGCGTCGAACACGGTCGCGTCATCACGCGCGCGCCCGAGGGCCGGGGGAGGAACCTGATCGCCTTTCTGGTCCAGAACGGGCACGTGCCCGATTCAGTCAGCGAGCGGCAGCGCGACCTCGAGGACATCTTTCTCAGCCTCACCGGTGGCGACTCGTGAAGCGCCCCAGCTTCTTCGGCACGGTGCGTGGCGAGGCGATCAAGGTCTCGCGGCAGCTGAGCTTCTGGCTGCTGCTCGCCGGCGGGCTCGTGGTGCTGGGGATAACCGTCGTCGGGATCACGACCGCCCAGGGCTTCCAGGACACTGCCAAAACCGATCCGGCCGGCTTCGCCCAGCAGGCGATGGACCTCTACGGCACCGTCTTCCAGGTCGGTTCGGGCATCGTGCTGTTGCTGGTCGGGTCGCGACTGATCGCGATGGAGTACTCGTCGGGCACGATCCGCATTGCCTACGCGCGCGGCGTGGGAAGGCTGCAACTCCTGCTGGCCAAAGTCGTGTCCCTTGCCATCGTTGCGATCGCGCTGCTCGCCGGATACCTCGTTATCGCGGGCGGGATCGTGGTCGCCCTGTACGCCTCGTGGACCGGCGGGCTGGCCGGGCTGGATGCGCTCCCGGCCGCCTTCTGGCGCGACTTCGAGTATTGGCTCCTGGTCCAGGGGATGAGCATGGGGGTCGTCATCCTGCTCGCGGCGGCGGCCGCAGGGCTCGGCCGCGCCCTGGCCTTCGCCATGGCGGGCTCGCTCGCCTTCTTTCCTATCGACAACTTCCTGGTCGGCATCATGGCCCTCACCGCGCGAGCCACGAAGCACGACTCGCCGTGGAGGAACATCACCGAGTACCTCCTCGGGCCCAACCTCAACGTGGTCCTGGGGCTGATCGAGCCCGACCACCGGTCCATCGCCGCCTTCGCGCCACCGCTGAACCCGATCGACGGCAGGCATGCGCTGATCGTCATCGGAGTGTGGGCGCTGTCTTTCGCCGCCATCGCCGTGGGCCGGGCGGTTCGCCCCGATGTCCTCGAATAGGAGCAGGGCCACGCCCGTAACCGGTATCCTTGTCGGGTTGTGCGAATCGTTGTAAAGGACCCAGGCGAGTTCGAGCAGGCCCTCCGGGACTTCCGCCGCAAGGTGCAGGAGCAGGGGCTCGTGCGCGAGATGCGTCGCCGGTCGCACTACGTGCCGCCCTCGGAGGCTCGCAAGATCAAGAGCCTCCGCGCCCGCCGCCGCCGAACCCGCTAGCTCACTTCGCAGCGCGCGGGGATGGGGATCACCGAATCCGTATAATTCAGGTGTTCGGTGACCATGGCGGAGGGGAGACACCCGTTCCCATTCCGAACACGGTAGTTAAGCCCTCCTGCGCCGATGGTACTGTCGGGGTAACCCGGTGGGAGAGTAGGTCGTTGCCGAGCGTTCTTTAAGTCCCGCAGGCCCGCGAGGGCAGGCGGGACTTACTCGTTACAGGGCGGGCTGAGGCTCGGCCAGGCTCTCGGCCCGCAGGGTGGGCAGCAGCACATAGCACCGCAAGCTGAGCAGCGCCAGGAGCCCGACCAGCGAGACCAGCACATCCGCCACCACCTGTCCGACCCCGACGTGGAACAGGACGATGAGCACCGCTTCAGCGATGCAGGCCGCGGCCAGGATCGGCACGAAGATCCGGTCGTGAACGGCCATGAAGAACCAGATCAGCAGGTTGTTGAGCGACAGCGCGAGGCCGATCACGCCCACCGCGAGCACGTACGGCGTCGCGTCACGAAACCCGGGCCCGAACAGGAGCCCGACCACCAGCCCGGGCACCACCGCGAACACCACCAACGCTCCGGCCCCGAGGGCCGTGAGAATGCCTGCGGACTGCAAGAGGATCCGTCCGGGGTGCTGCTCCTTGGCCACTGCCTCCACCACGCGTGGAAACAGCACCTGGCTCACGCTCAACGTGAGGAAGAAGAGGATCGTCCCGATCTTGTTCAGCCCGCCGTAGATGCCGCCGGCATGACCGCTCAGGTAATGCTCCGCGAGGATGACGTCCTGGTTGTAGAGGATCTGGATCCCGATGATCCCCGCAGCCGCGGTGAGCGAGAAGCCCGCCATCACGCGCAGCTGCACCCTGGTCCCGGTACCGCGGAAATGGTCGCGCAGGGAGTAGAGGCCTAGGGCGAAGCAGAACGCCAGCCCCGTGAAGACGGCGGCCATCGCGCCCGACACTGCGTAGCCCGCCATCAGTAGCGCGAACACGACGCTGGTGCGAACGATCAGCTCGAGGCTGAGGTTCAGGGAGAGCGCGGTGAACCGCTGCAGGCCCTGGAGAATGCCCCGGGGTATCGCCACCTGCCAGATCAGCGCGATGGAGAAGCCGAGGATCAGCACGGGCAGGGCGGAGCCAAGGTGCTCGAAATCAGCCACCGGACGTGCGATCAGCGTTGTGACGATCACGGCCATCAGGCCCGGGATGGCGACCAGGCGGATGGTGCGCGTCATCAATGAGCGGACCCCGGCGTCCCCGCGCGCGACCAGCGTGGCCGTGTAGCGGGCCAGCACGACGACGAGGATTAGGGCCGGCGCCGTGCCGACCGAATAGACGGCGATCAAGAAGGCGACCTGGCCATACGTGGTCGGGCCGAGCACCCGCCCAGCGATGGCGTGGTAGACGAAACCACCGATCCCGGCGATCAGCCCGCCGGCGAACAGCGTCAGGTTCTGCCGGACCAACCGGCTCTCGCGGATCTGGGCCAGGCGCTGGCGGAGACCCCGTTGCGCGCCGGTCTGCACAGTCCCGGGCATTCTACGCGACGCGACTGGCCCGCCCCGGCGGGGATAATCGTTGGGCGATGCCCGATCAAATGAAGCCGATGGTCTCGGCGCTCGTTGTCAGCCACAACGCGAAGGAGCTGGTTCTCCAGTGCCTTCGAGCGTTCTACGCCACCGCAGACGTGCCGGTGGAGGCGGTGGTGGTGGACAACGCCTCGGCCGACGGAACCGCCGCGGCCATCACCGCCGAGTTCCCAAAGGCCACGGTGCTGCTCGAGCAGAAGGACCTTGGTTACGGACGAGCCGCCAACGTCGGCCTGGAGCGCTGCCAGGGCCGCTTCATCCTCCTGCTGAATCCCGACGTCACCGTGGACCCGCAAACGGTGGGCCGGCTGTCCGACTTCCTGCTCACGCGGCCCGACGCGGGCGGGGTTGGGCCCCGCTTGCTGATGCCCGACGGCACGCCTGATCCGGACTCCCGCCGCGCGTTCCCGGTCCCGAGCACGCTGTTCTACCGCACGGTCGGTTTGAGCCGGCTGTTCCCAAAGAGCCCACGCTTCGGCCGGTACAACATGGGGCACGTCGACGCTTCGGACGTCCACGAGATCGACGCCGGGACCGCTGACTGCCTGATGCTGCGGATGACCGCAATCGACAGGATCGGCTTTTTCGATCCGCGCTACTTCATGTTCGGCGAGGACATCGACCTCTGCTACAGGCTCAAGCTGGGCGGCTGGAAGGTCTTCTTCCTACCAACCGCGACCGCCACGCACCGCAAGCGGGTCGCCACCAGCAAGGCGCAGCGACAGGAGCTGTACCAGCGCCACCGCTCGATGTGGAAATATCACTTCAAGCACCACGCCAAGGACGTTTCGGCCTTCGGCAACGGCCTGGTCTGGGCACAGATCTGGGGGCGCTGGGTGGCGGCGTCGGTCAGGGGCTCGGTCGCCAAAAGCGACCGCAAACCCTCGTAGCATTCGGGTCAGATGTACCACCAGATCGCGCGGAACAAGCGGAACAGCATCGTCGTGGTCGTCCTGTTCATCGCGGTCTGGCTGCTGGCGGGGTTCATCATCGGCGAGTTTGGAGGCGGCCTCAACACGGCCATCGCCGGCGCGATCATCCTCGGCATCCTCGGAGTGTGCGCCGCGCTCTATTCCTATTACCTGGGTTCGGCCACCGTGCTCGCGGCCGCTGGAGCCCATGAGGCGGATCCCCAGCAGTACTTGCAGCTCTACAACATCGTGCAGACGCTGGCGATCGGCGATGGGCTGCCCGTGCCGAAGGTCTACGTGATCGAGGATCCGAGCCCGAACGCGTTCGCCACCGGCCGCGATCCAAAGCACGCGGCGGTGACCGTCACCACGGGCATCCTCCAGATGATGAACCGCGAGGAGCTGGAGGGCGTGCTCAGCCACGAGATGAGCCACATCAAGAACTTCGACGTGCGGCTCTTGCTCGTCGTCACCACGATGATCGGCATGGCCGGCCTGCTCGCGAGCGTCGTCTGGAACGGGGCGTTTCGCATCCGGACCCGCGATGAGCGCGCGGTCCTCATCGTCCTCGCGATCGGCATCATCTTCACGATCATCGCCGTGATCGTTGGGCCGATCATGCAGATGGCGCTGTCTCGTCAGCGAGAGTCGCTGGCGGACGCGAGTGGGGTGGAGCTGACCCGAAACCCGGCCGGCCTGCTCAGCGCGTTGAAGAAGATCGCGCAGAACGAGAAGCCCCTCAAGAATTTCAACCACGCGGTCGCGGCCATGTGCATCGACAACCCGAAGGAGCACCACGGCAGCTTCTTCAACCACCTGTTCGACACGCACCCGCCGATCGAGGAGCGGATCGCCGCCCTCGAGAAGATCGCGAACGTCCAGGCCACTTGAGAAGGCGCGGGTGAGGACGTAAGTCGTTCCCCGCGGAACCCCCACCTCTGAGCCGCCGTGCCTGGAGGTGTTTGGAGAGATAGCCTGGGTGACGGCCGGAGTGAATCCGGCCTGGAGCTCCACCCGGAGAAAGGCGCGGGTGAGGACGTAAGTCCTCCCCCGCGGAACCCCCACCTCTGAGCCGCCATGCCTGGAGGTGTTTGGAGAGATAGCCTGGGTGACGGCCGGAGTGAATCCGGCCTGGAGCTCCACCCGGTTCTTTTCTGAAATGATCGCGGTACGTTGAACGCCCAGCGCAGCCCACACTCCGCAACTTGAGGTTTCGCGCCAAGATCCTGGCCACCGGCAAGACCGCGGCCGGCATCCGGGTTCCCGCGAAAGTCGTCGAGTCGCTCGGGTCGAGCAAGAAGCCGGCCGTCCGCGTCACGATCAACGGCTTCACCTACCGCAGCAGCATCGCCGTGATGGGCGGGGTGTTCATGCTCGGCGTGAGCGCTGAGCGGCGCGAGGCGGCCGGTGTCGCTGCCGGTGACGAGGTGGACATCGACATCGATCTCGACACGCGGCCTCGCGAGGTCGTGGTGCCGAAGGACTTTGCCGCCGCGCTCGCTCGAGACGCTCGCGCCAAGCGGAACTTCGAAGCGCTGTCATACAGCAACAAGCAGCGTTACGTGCTGCCGATCGAGGACGCGAAGACGGTCGAGACGCGTGAGCGGCGGATCGCCAAGGCGATCAGCACTTTGCGTGAGGGCCGGGCCTAACCCCAACCCGCATATATATTTCGCGGGTGCCGTTCCTCGCCCGGTTCCTGCACGTTCGGCGCGCTGAGCTCGACCGCACCCTGCAGGTCGCCGGCTTCGCGATCGTCATCGGCTGGGCCGCCTACACGGCGTTCAGCGGTTCGCAAGCCATCTTCCTCAACAAGGCCGGCCCAGAGGCGTACCCGCTTTTCTTCATCATCCTGGCCCTGGCTGTGTGGCCGATGGTCGCCCTCCAGGGCGCCCTGACCCGCAGGCTCGGCGTCGGCCGGGCATTCCGCGCGGTTCTCGCCCTCAACGGGCTGGCCGCGCTGGGGACCTTCGTCGTTTACCTGATTGACGAGAGCGCCGCGGTGGCATTCGCCGGGTATGTCGTCTACTCGGTCGGCTTCGAGCTCGTGATGCTGCAGTTCTGGGGCTTCGTGAGCCAGCACTTCAACCTGCTCGAGGGCAAACGAGTCTTCCCGGTCATCGCGGCCGGCTCGAGCATCGGCTACATCCTCGCGGGCTTCACAACAACCCTGATTGCGCTCGGCGGGCGCATCGAGCCCCTGCTGCTGGTGTGGGCGTTCGGCGCCGGGGTCGCGATCGTGATGTCCAACCGGCTCGAGCGCACGCTGTACCGGCCGTCCTTCGACGACGACGCCGACGAGTTCCTCGCCCACGAGCACGTCGTCCGCGGCCGGCAGAGCCCGATCGGAATCCTGCGGAATGCGATCCAGTACCTGACCAGCAGCCAGCTGGTCCTCGCGTTGGTGCTGCTCGCGCTGGTGCTCCAGGTCGCGAGCCGGGTCGGCGACTACCTGGTCGCCCTCGTCTTCGTCAACGCGACCCACCACAACCTGCAGGCGCTCACGATCCTCATCGGCAACGCGTGGCTCGCGAGCTACGTCGTGCAGCTGGCCATCAGCCTGTTCGTGGCGCCTTACGTCCTCGACAAGCTGGGCGTCAAGAACGCCATCCTCGCGCTGCCGCTCTTCACCGTGATCGGTTTCGCCTCGGTGGCCGTCAGCCCAATTCTCCCGACGGCGCTGTTCCTGTTCATCGTCCGCAACGGGCTTCAGACGGGACTGGACGATCCCGCCGAGAGCGTGCTGGGAAGCGCCGTGCCCGCGCAGGTGGGCCCGAAGCTGAAGTTCCTGCTCGACAACCTGGTGCTGCCCGGCGCGGCCGTGATGAGCGGCGTGATTCTGCTCGTAGTCCAGCGCGCCGTCG
>JBGPOC010000118.1:0-7123 GCA_041487825.1 Candidatus Dormibacteraceae bacterium
ATCGCCACAGCGTCGCCGCGCTTGATGATCTCCGAGGCCTCGCCGATTCCGTGCGAGCTGGAGGCGCACGCGCTGACAATGGCGTAGTTCGGCCCGCCTGCGTGGCAGTGGATGGCGACGATGCCCGCGGCCATGTCCGCGATCATCATCGGCACGGTGAAGGGGCTGATCCGTTTCGGCCCTCGCTGCAAGAGCTGGGTGTGACTCTTCTCGATCTCCTCCATGCCGCCGATGCCGGAGCTGACGATCACGCCGACGTCGTCGGGGTCCATGTCGCCGGGGTTCAAGCCCGATTGCGCCAGCGCCTGCTTCGAGGCGGCGAGGGCGAACTGGCAGTAACGCCCGATGTGGCGGGCCGTCTTCCGGTCCATGTATTCCTCGGGGTTGAAGCCCTTGACCTCGCCGGCGATGGTGGTGTCGAAGCCGGTGGTGTCGAAATGCGTGATCTGGCCGATGCCGGAAACCCCTTCGACCATGTTCGACCACACGGTTTCGAGGTCGTTGCCGATCGGGGTGATGAAGCCCATTCCGGTGACGGCCACGCGGCGACCGTTTGAGTTAGATGTCATACCCCAAGGATACGGACGCCAGGGCCTATTAACACTGGCTCCCGGTGTGAAAACAGGGCCATGACTTTGGACATAACGTCCAAACCGCCTGCTAAAGCAGCTTGCGAAGATCCAACGCCAGCTGCAAGCGAAGGCGGCTCGCCGGGGTGTCGAAGTCGGCACCCAGGAGGTCGCGCAGCTTGTCCAGCCGGTACAGGACGGTATGCCGGTGCAGGTTCAGCGCGGTGGCGGCGTCCTTCACCGAGGCGCAGGCGAGGTACGCCTCGAGAGTCTCGAGCAGCTGATCCCGATTGCGCGCCTTGGCATCCAGCAGCGGACCGAGGTTGTGAAGGACATATCGTTCGGCCAGGCGCGGATTCTGCGCGAGCACGAGCTGAGGGATGACCTCGTCGTGCTGATGCGCGATCGCCTCGGGCCGCAGCTTGCGCCCGACCTCGATCGCCTGTTGGGCTTCGAGATACGAGGCGGAGATGCCTCGCAGCCCGGCGTGGTAGCCGCCGATGCCAGCACGAACCCGCGCCTTGGCCGTCCCGGAGCGCTTGACGGCCTCCTTCTGAAGGCTCATGACGAACTCGCGCGCGCCCTCGACCCCGGCCGCGGACTCGGCCGGCCACAGGACGACCAGGGTCGTCGGATCCGTGGCGTGGTGGATCGCGCCTCGAGGCATTGAAAGCGACGCCGCGACCTCGGCCAGCCCTTCGCCGCCCTGCTCACCGTCGCGGCTGCCGATGACCAGTTTGCAGACCGCCGCCACGTAACCCGTGGGGGCGATGGGCATGTTCAAGACCAGCGCTTGCTTCTGCAGCTCCAGCTCCGAGTCGAAGTTGTCGCTGATCAGCGCGTGGAACAGGCGCGCGCGAGCGCGAGTGCCTCTCTGCAAGTGCTGCTCCCGCGCGTGCAGGTAGGTCTTGGTCACCTCCGCCGCGACCTGGTCGAGTGCGGCGAAGACGTAGTTGGCGGTGACCATGATCGCCTCGGGAGTCGCCTCCGGGTGGCCCCGCCAGGCGCGCAGGATCGCGTCCCAGGCGACGCGGGCCGCGATGCGATACGCGTTCAGGATCGGCTCGACCGACTGGCTGCTTCGTGCCTGCAGGATGCCGAGCTGTGCCACCCGGCGAAGCTCCTCGGAGGTGGCGGGGCGCGCCTCGCGGGCGGTGGCGAGAAACAGGTCCAGCCCCGCTTCGCATGCCTTGGCGATCGCCGAGCGCTGCGGCGGAACCCCCGTGGAGTGGTCCCAGCGCACCACGGTGACCACGGCACGGGCCATGTGACGCGCCATGCCCGCCCGCCGGCGCTCGAGCTCGGCCACCAGCGTGGCTGGGAGCTGTGGCGGAAGCTTGGACCGCGTGGCCACCTTTGCCATGCCGCTGACTATACGGCGGGGATCCACGGTTAGGACGCCATGTCGAACACTCGTCCCAGCTTGCGCCAGGCTCCCAACCCTGCGCGCAAGCGGCGTTAAGGATGGGGCTTACTGATCGCTCCCCGCACGGGAGAGGGCATCCCGCGAGCCTAGCTGTGCTTCTTGATGAAGGCCAGCATGCGCAACCACGCGTCGTCGCAGGCGTCCTTCCATTCGGCGAAGGTCCGGTCGAAGAAGCTGTGCGGAGCGCCCTCGTAGATGTGCATCTCGTGGGGCACCTTGGCCGATGTCAGCTTCTTATCGAAGTCGTGGAAGGCCTCCTGGGGAGTGAAGTCGGCTCCCGCCACCAGGAGGAGCAGCGGGGCCTTCATCTTGGCGAGGAAGCCCAGGGACCGTTCCGGCCGGCCGTAGAAACCGATGCATCCACCGAGACCATGGCCCCCCGCCGACTGGTTCCACGAGCTCGACCCGCCAAAGCAGAACCCGACGGTGAAGACCGACTTGACGGCGCCGCCATCCTTGGATCGCAGGTGCGCCACCGCCGCGGCGACGTCGGCCCGGATGTCCTCTGGTGTCGTCTTCTCGACATGCGGCATGTACTCGAAGCCCTCGCCACGGTCGCCGATACCCGCGGTGCGGCCGAAGTAGTCGATGGCGACCGCGTCGATGCCCGCCTCGGCGAAGCGACGGGCGAGCTCCTTGTAGAAGGAATGCAGGCCGCGCACGTCCGGCATCACGACCATGCCGGCTCCGGTGGGCTTGGCCGCGAGGGCATAGTAGGCGGCGAACTTGTTGCCGTCCGAGGCGGTGAGGACGAGGTCTCCCTCATCGGAGGCGGCGCCTCCGACAACCGGCGGCAGCGGCGGGCGGGCGTCATCTGAGTAACACATCGAGTTGATTCTCCAATAGATTGGTCGGGTCATGAAGACCGAAAGCACTGCGTTCACCGCAACCGACCTGCAGAAATTCCTCGACGAGATGGTCGACCACGATCGCGTGGTGCTGGCGGATCGACTCCAGGCTGCGTCGGATCGCCTGGCCGAGGTCGCCCAGCGCGTGAAGGCGGGTCACGGGACGGACGCGTGGAGCGCGCACGAGGTGCTCGCGCACATAGCCGTGCTTTCCAAGTTCTACGGCGTCGTCTTTCACAAGATCTCGTCGGGAAAGATGATCGAGCTCGACCTGCTCAGCAACGTCGGCCTACGCGACACGATGGACGAGCAGATGGCCGCAATCGACCCGCCGGAGCTCATTCGGATGGCACGAGAGGATCATGCCCGCACCATCAAAGCCCTCCGCACCGCGGACGCGGCGTCGATGCGACGCGAGGCTGTCGTCGACGGCGGCGAGACCATGACGGCGGAGCAGGTGGCCCGGCTTCCATTGATCAGCCACCTCGAGCTTCACATCGAGCAGCTGGAGCGGGCCCTGGGCTAGAGCCCCGGCGAAAAGCCGAGCCGCCGCAGCTCCGATCGGAGCCGCTCGCCGGCCTCCGCCATCATCGCCGGGTCCGGGCTGGGATCCTGGTTGCCGAAGTCGAGGTCGTGCATCCCGCGGATGGGCACGACGTGGAAATGGACGTGGGGCACCTCGAGCCCGGCGAGCATGAGGCCGATGCGCGCCGGCTTGAAAGCCGCCATCTGCGCGCGGCCAATCGTTTTCGCCGTTTTCGCGAGGTGCGTGAGCACCTCGGGTTCGAGATCGATCCAGTGGTCGATCTCCACGCGCGGCACGACCAGGGTGTGGCCCGGTCGGAGCGGGCGGATCGACAGGAAGGCGACGCACACGTCGTCCTTCCAGACGAAATTGGCCGGCAGCTCGCCGGCGATGATGCGGGTGAAGACGCTCGGCACCGGACAAGCCTAAGTCGCTAGCCTTTCGATATGCCCGCGAGCAGCGCGGCCGTCGAACTGGACGACGTTTCGAAGCGGTACGGCCAGGTCCTGGCGCTGCAGGACGTCACGCTCACGATCACGCCAGGCGAGGTTATCGCGATGCTGGGCCCCAACGGGGCCGGCAAGACGACGTCGATCACCCTGATGCTCGGGACGCGCCAGCCGACCTCCGGGCAGGCACGACTCTTCGGGCTCGACCCGCGGGACCTTCGAGCTCGCAGCCGGATCGGCGTGATGCTGCAGGAATCCGGCGTGCCGGGCATGTTGAAGGTGGACGAGATCGTCTCTCTGTTCGGCTCCTACTATCCGAGCCCCCTCAAGACTTCGCAGGCGATCGGGATGGCCGGCCTGGAGGAGAAGTCCAAGAGCCTGGTCAAGGACCTCTCCGGCGGGCAGCGTCAGCGCCTCTACCTCGCCCTGGCGGTCTGCGGCAATCCTGACGTGCTCTTCCTGGACGAGCCCACCGTCGGCATGGACGTCGAGGGGCGCCGCCGCTTCATATCGGAGATCGGCGAGTTCGCGGCCAAGGGACGCACCGTGGTTCTGACGACCCACTACCTGGAGGAGGCCGATCAGCTCGCGCAACGTGTAGTCGTGGTTGACCGAGGCCGGGTCATCGCAGACTCGACCCCGGCGGAGATCAAATCGCGGGTGGCGGGAAAGCACGTCACCTTCACATCGACAAGGCCGGTGGCCGATGCGGACCTGCAAGGCCTTCCCCTGACCGGCACGCAGATCAACGCTCACGAGGTTCGCCTGCTGACCAACGAGCCCGAGACGGTGTTGCGCGAGCTGTTTCGGCGTGGAGTGGAGATGCGCGACCTCGAGGTGGCGGGCGCCGACCTGGAAGAGGCATTCCTGGCCATGACCCATCGAGAGGTGGCGTCGTGACCATCGCTGCGGCTCGACGGGCGACCGCTCCCCTCGCTCCGATGCTGATGAAGCAGGCATGGGCGGAATTCATCAAGCTCTTTCGAGTACCCGCGTTCAGCACCACCAGCATCGTGCTGCCGTCGATGTTCTATGCGTTCATCGGGCTGGGCCAGGCCAAGCAACCGATAGCCGTCGGGTCGCACGTCACCTTCGGCGAGTACTTCCTGGCGTCGATGGCCCTTTACGGCGTGGCCAACGTTATGGTGCTCGGCTTCGGGATCTCGCTCGCCAACGAGCGGGGCCAGAAGCAGGACCTGCTCATGCAGGCGACGCCTCTGCCGGCCGTCGTCTACTTCATCGCCAAAGCGCTCTCGGCGCTGGTCATCGCCTTCATGGCGCTGGTCGTTCTGAGCCTGCTGGCCGAGGCGAGCGGTGGTGCGCACCTCGAGGCATCGCAATGGGCGACACTCGCCTGGCGCGCGATGCTCTGCTCCATTCCTTTCATCGGCCTGGGTTTTGCGCTCGGTTACCTGGCCGGACCGAACTCCGCGCCCGCCGTGACCAACCTGATCTACCTGCCGACTGCTTTTGCGTCAGGCCTGTTCTTCCCGCTCAACCTGCTGCCCCAATTCCTGCAGAACATCGCGCCCTACCTGCCGCTCTATCGCGGCGCGCAGCTCGTCTGGGATTCCGTCGGAGCGCCCACCTCGGGCGGAAGCATCACCAACGACTGGCTTTACATGGGGGGCTATACCATCGCTTTTTTCGCGCTCGCGCTTTGGGCCTACCGGCGAGACCAAGGCCGGAAGTTCAACTAGGAGACCGGGGGCCAGAACTTCTCGGTCAGCGGAACGCCGAAGGCCTTTTGGTAGCGCTGCGAGAACTCGGCGGGGTTGTACGAATGCTCGACGGTGCCCACCTGCTCGATTGCGTACGTGGCGGCGAGCGACGCCACCCTGCCCGCCTCCTCTATCGTCAGTCCGCGAAGCAGGCCGGCCACCAGGCCCGCCCGGTAAGCGTCGCCCGCCCCCGTGGGATCGGACTCCTGCCTGGCGGGTGCTGCCGGGATGTCCACGGTCCCGTGCTGCGTTGCGATGCGCGACCCTTCGCGGCCGAGAGTGGTGACCACGATCTTGGCCAGCTTCATCAGGCCGTCCATCGAGTGGCCGGTGCGCTGCATGATCAGCTCCAGCTCGTAATCGTTGCCGATGAGTATCCACGCGCCGCGCGCGCCCTCCGCAACGTCCTCGGGTGACAGCCGTGGCAGCTGATGCGCGGGATCGAAGATGAACGGCAGGCCGCGGTCACGGCATTCCCTGACCAGGCGGATCATCGCGGCGGGATCGTTGGGACCGACGATGAGCGCCTCCGCGCCTTGCGGGGCCTCATCGATTCCCAGGATCGCGGCCCGGCCCATCGCGCCGCCGTAATAACCGGTCAGCTGGTTGTCGTCCAGGTCCGTGGTCGTGAAGCCGGTCGCGGTGATCTCGCCCTCGAGCAGCCGCAAGCCCGTGCAGTCGACACCGCGCGCCACCAACCAGTCGCGGTACTCGGCCGCGTCGGTGCCCGCCGTGGCCAGCACCGCGGCCGGGTAGCCGAGAAGGGTCAGGTTGTATGCGTAGTTCCCTGCGACGCCGCCGCGATGCTTGCGAAGGTCGTCGACGAGAAAGCTCAGGTTGAGGATGTGCGTCTTGTCGGCGAGGATGTGGTCCTTGAACCTTCCCTTGAAGCTGAGGATGTAGTCGTACGCGATTGATCCCGTGCAGACGACGCTCACTCTTCAAGCAAGGCTAGCGGAAAGGGTTTGGTTGGCCTGCTTTGAGCCACTCTCCCCTAGCCCTCCCCCGCTTACGGGTGGAGGGAGATTCGGTTCGGACTTGAACAAAGAAGGGCGCCCCCTCGGGGCGCCCTCTGTCGGTTTTTGGTTAAGCCGCGCGGCGACGAGCTGCGGTGCGCCGTGGTCGGCGCGTCCTGACGGCGGTCCTGGTCGCGGGCTTGCTCGCAACGGGGCTCTTGGCTGTCAGCAGGGTCGCCTGCTCGAGACGAGTGGCGGTCTTCGCGATCGTCTTGAACGAGCCGTTGAACATGCGCAGGGTGCGCTTGGCGACATCGCCGACCATGTCGTGCCGGTGGGCCTGAACCTTGACGAGCTGCAGTCCCTTGATCGCGACCTTCTCAGGCAGCTTTCCGTTCACGTCGAGGCCCCAGACGGTGAACCGCTCGGGCATCAGTCCGTTGGCGAACTTCTCGGTCCTCTTCGCAGCCTTGGTCAGGCTTGCGTTGATGGTCTTGGCGGCGTCCTTGGCCGGTGCCGTGGCGGCATTCAGCCGAGCGTTGAAGCGGCGGTTGACCCTGCGCGCGGCGGGAGTGCCCTTCCGCTCGAGTCCCTTCACCTGCTTGCGCGCGGATCCGATCGGGTCCGA
>JBGPOC010000119.1:0-7110 GCA_041487825.1 Candidatus Dormibacteraceae bacterium
CGGCCTCCCGCGTGGCCGGGCAAGCCCTGGACCAAGGACGGCCGAACCGTCGGCTGGGCTGAGCTGGAGTCGAGCGCTGGCCCGGCGCACTGCGGGTGGGACTCGCTCACATTGATGGGTGTCGGCTGGCCGCTCGGCACCGTTTCGACGACCTCCGCGCAAGAACGGCAGTACGTGCGCGATCCCGGTGGCACCTTGAAGACCCCCAACCTGCTCGGCACTTGGGCTCGGAATCCCACCTTGCCGGCCGACGCCCGCGACACGGGCTATCGATATGGCGCCCTGAAGCTGTACCTGGCACCCTCCGACCAGGACACCTACGCGTACCTGGTGGCACCCGCCGACAGCGAGCGATGGCCCCGAAGCGAGCCCCAGACGCTGTGTTCATGATCGGCAGCCTCGGACCGGGAGATAAACGAACGTCTTCCAATACCGCATAACGCATTCGTTCGCGCGAGCGTTGTCAACTGACGTGCGAGGGATCGTCGGGGCTGCGCTGCTTGCCGCCGGCCTGGCTGCCTGTTCGAATGCCCCCTCCGCGCTGGCGCCGTCTCCATCGGTACTGGCGACACCCACGAACGCAGTCCTCTGCAGGCTGCCAGTCTCCACGTGGAACTATCCCAACACCGAGGTCGGGGGCGGTTTCGTCGACTATCCAGGTGGAGCGTTCACGCCGGAGCCGACGGCGACGATGACGTCGAGTGCCGGGTTCGATCAGTCACTCGGGCCGCCGGTGCTGAAAGGCCCGTCGGGCATCAGTGACCAAGGGTCGGTGGCGTACGACACCGCCCAACGACGATGGCTGCCGGTTCCGATGGAATGGATGGCGCCCGGCGGCGGGCGCTATGCGTACTCGTTGCCGAATGCGTTTGGGGCAGCGACCGGCATCCATGTGGTCGACGTGGTGACCGGCGCCGACGTGCTGGTGCCAGGCTCGGGCACGGTCGTCGGCGACCAGGCCAACTACACGATGGGCGCCTTCCAGGAGGATGGGATCTACCTCACGCGTTTCGGCCTGGGCGGACCGCGACAGGGACTCTGGAGGCTCGACTTGAGCACCGGGCGCATCACGCTCGTCGGCGCAGGCGTCCTCTCCTATGGTGTGCGGGTCGGTGGTGGAGCCGCGTGGTGGGGTGGTGCCGACAATGGACCGCCCGCGGCTCCCGGGACCCTCTATCGCGAGTCGCTCACTCCGGGCGCGCCAGCCACGGCGTGGTTCACGCGCACAGGCCTCAACCTCAACGTGCTTGGTTTCGACGCAGCGGGCCAGGTCTTGGTGGAAGCGTATTCAACGAATACGGTGGAGCTGTGGCAGGTCAGCAGCCAGACCACCGCAACGAGGCTGGCGTCGTCGACAGGAACGTACGACGTGCCGTCTAAGTTCTATGGCGGAGTCGCGGTCGATGCCAACGGCACCTGGCTCGGTGGCTCGTTCGGCATCTTTCTTCTGAAGCCGGGCGGCGCCCTCGTCAGCGTGAGCCCGACGGCCGAGCGGGTCGCCGGACCGTGCACCTGAACCGGTAGTACGCTTGCGCTCGTCCAGGAATGATCGAAGCTCAAGTCGCAGGTTCCGTCGAAGCCGGCTTTGAGCCCGTCCGCGATGCCTTCGCGGCGAACTTCGAACGCCACGGTGAGGTCGGCGCAGCCTTCTGCGTGCACCTGGACGGTCGCCGAGTCGTTGACCTCTGGGGCGGGGTGACCTCTCCGGGCACATCGGATCCATATACCGGCGACACGCTCCAGATGGTCTGGTCCACCACCAAGGGCGTGGTGGCGATCGCCGCCCACATCCTCGCCCAGGAGGGCCGGCTGGATTTCGACGCTCCGGTGGTCAAGTACTGGCCGGAGTTCGGCGCGGCCGGCAAGGCCGGCATCCCGGTCCGCTGGCTGTTCACCCACCAATCCGGCCTGGCGGCGATCGAGCGCCCGCTCGGCCTCGACGACGTGCTCGCCTGGACCCCCGTCGTCGAGGCGCTCGAGGCGCAGCGCCCGCTTTGGGAGCCGGGCACGGCGCACGGTTACCACACCTTCACCTATGGCTGGCTCGCAGGCGAGGTGATCCGCCGCGTGTCTGGAATGAGCGTGGGCAGGTTCGTGGCCGAGCGGATCGCACAGCCGCTGAACCTGGAGTTCTGGATCGGCCTGCCCGAGGCGTTTAACGAGCGCGTCGCCCCGGTCATCCCGCCGCCTCCGCCCGCCGCCGGCACGCCTCCTGACTCGCTGGCTGCGCTGATCGCCGACCCCAGCACGCTCGCGCACAAGTCATTCGCCAATCCGGCCATCCCGCCGGCCGCGTTCAACGGTTACCCGTTCCGCTCGGCGGAAGTCCCCGCCGGCAACGGCATCGGCAGCGCGCGGGCCCTATCACGCATGTACGCCGCCTGCATCGGTCAGGTCGACGGCGTCCGCCTGCTGGACGCTGCGACCCTAGAACGGGCAACGCGAACCCAGGCGCGTGGCGTCGACCTCGTGATGGGGTACGAAACCCACTACGGCACCGGCTTCCAGCTGCCCTTTCCCTATCGCCCGATGGCGGGCGAACGGTCCTTCGGGCACTACGGCAGCGGGGGCTCGGTCGGTTTTGCCGATCCCGCCCGGCGGCTCTCCTTCGGCTACGTGATGAACCAGATGATCCCGGCGGCCGGGGTCGACCCTCGCACGACAGCCCTGGTCCAGGCCGTGCTTCGCTGCGCCGGCTGAGGCCGCCGCCGCAACCAATCTTCAGCAGCCCTAAGATTCAGGCGCTGGTGGGCAAGAATTGAGTACCCCCGACCTTGTGTTCGGCGTGTGCCTCCTCGTGGGAGGCGCGATGCTGCTGCTCACCCTGGTCGTCGACGACATCTTCGGCGGCCTGCTCGGGGCCATCCACCTCGGTTTCGACGTCGCCGGCGTCTCGCCGACGCCGATGCTGCTCGGCTTCGTGGCGATGTTCGGCGTGGGCGGCCTGTTCGGCCTCCACAGCATCGGCGCGGGCGTCGGCGTGGCGACGCTGACCGGCGTCGCGGCGGGATTGGTGGGCTCCGGGGTCGTCTTCGCCGCTTTCAAGGTCCTTCGACAGGCGGAGTCGTCCGCCACTTTCACCCTGCAGGAGATGGTCGGCTCGACCGGCCGGGTCTCGGTCGGAATCCCCGCGAACCGCTTCGGCACGGTGATGATCAGCTTCGCCGGCGCCTCCCACAACATGACCGCCACCGCGGACGCCGACATACCCAACGGCCGTGCGGTCAAGGTCGTCGCTGTGGCCGGCACCAACCTCGTAGTCGCCCCCGTTTCCTTGGCCAACAATGAAGGAGCAAGGTCGGATGCCTAGTTTTGTGACCTCGACGCCATTCCTCGCCGTGACCGGCGTGATCATCCTCGTCCTCCTCATTGCTTTCGTCGCCAGCCGCTACAAGGTCGCCAGCGCGAACGAAGCCCTCATCGTGGCCGGCTCGCGTGGCGCCAAGGTGCGGGACGAGCGCGGCCAGGTCATGTCCACCCCTGGCGACAGGGGTGTCAAGGTTGTGGTCGGCGGGGGAACGTTCATTCGGCCGCTGCTCGACCGCGTCGGCAAGCTCAAGCTCACCGCCAGGCAGATCAATGTGCAGCTCAGCGACGCTGTGACCAGCCAGGGCATCAAGGTCCAGGTCCAGGGCGTGGCCACATTCAAGATCGGCCGCGATGTCGAATCGCTGCGCAACGCAGCCGAGCGTTTCCTCGACGCCAAGCCGGAGCAGGTCGACTCGATCGTGAAGAACGTGCTCGAAGGATCGCTGCGGTCGATCGTCGGCACCCTGACCATCGAGGAGCTCATCCGCGACCGGCAGAAGCTGCTGCAGCAGGTGCAGGACGCGGCCAAGGGCGACCTGGCGACAAGCGGTCTGCAGATCGACGCCTTCACGATCCAGAGCTTCTCGGATGACTCGAACTACATCGAGCTGCTGGGGCAGCAGAGCGTGTCCACCGTGACCCGTGATGCGCGCATGGTCAAGGCGACGACCGACCAGGAGGCGGCGGTTCGAGAGGCGGAGTCGCAGCAGATCAAGATCAACGCCGGCCGCGACGTCTCACTCCGAGAAGCCGAGACGAAGACCCAGGTAGCCGCGGCCCAGGCGCGAGCCGATCAATCCGGGCCACTTGCGGCTGCGGAGGCTCAGCAGGAGGTTGTGCGCAAGCAGACCGAGCTCGCCGAGCTGGAAGCCCAGCGCAAAGAGAAGGAGCTTCTCTCATCGACCGTCAAACCGGCCGAGGCCGAAGCACAGGCGGTCATCGCGAAGGCCGAAGGCGACAAGCGGGCGAGGATTGCGGCCGCCGAGGCGGACGCCGAGACCACACGATTGGAAGGTGGCGCCGAGGCCGCGATCGTCTTCACCAAAGGTGAAGCAGAGGCGAAGGCGCTCGCCATGCGCGCTGACGCCTACAAGCAGTTCAACGAGGCGGCCATCATCCAGACCGTCCTGAGCGCGCTGCCGGAGATCGTTCGCGCGGCGGCGGAGCCGATGGGCCACATCAACTCGCTGACCGTGATGAGCGCGGACGGGGCGTCGGACATCGTCCGCAACGCCACCCGCGCGATGATCGAGTCGACCACTGCGATCAGGGGCTTGACTGGACTCGACGTGCCGAGCCTGATCGGCGGCGCGCTCGGCCGCGGTTTCGGTCAGGGCCTGCGGACAGGGGACGGCGACGGCGCCGGCACCATCGAGGAGGCGGCAGCCAAGGTGCGTGACACCGCGCACGAGGCCGAGGAAAAGGCCGGCGAGGTGGCCTCGGCCGCAAAGGCCAAGGCTTCGGCAGCGGCGGCGTCCGCTGAAGCGTCCGCGATCCAGGCGGCAGCCGCCGCAACGGGCGCCGTCAAGCAGGCTCCATCGTCAGCCCAGAAGACCGCGAGCGCCGTGGAGACAAAAGCCGCGGCGGTCGTGGCCAAGGTCACGCCCAGCGAGGGGAACATCGCGCAATGGGCGACATGGCTGGCCGGCCAGTTGAAGTGGGTGCCGGACATCCAGCTGTACGGCGCGCTCAAGCTGTCCGACCTCGCCGACCGCGGACCCGCGCCGGCGCGCGCGATCTGGCAGACGGCGCAGGCCGTCCTCGGCAAGGACTACAGCAACGTCACGATCTCAGACCTGCTCAAGCGCTTCGAGCAGTGAGGCGGGGGAACCAACGGGTTCCCTCGGTGGCGGGCGCGGTCATGCAGGCTTCCCAGAAAAGCGGGAAGCCCGCTTGCGCGAGCTTCCCAAGGCTGGGGTGGGGGCGTGGAGTCAAATCAGTGGCCGGGTTACCGGCGGACGATATGGTAGCACAGGCGTTCGTCATCCACAAGATATAGACAGCTGGGGATAAATCCGGTGAAAACCCCGATTCCGCTGGACATGGAGCCGATGCTCTCGGCGCCCGCAGACGGCATCCCACAGGGGGACCGGTGGGAGTACGAGCCGAAGTGGGACGGCTTCCGAACGCTGGTCTTCAAGGATGGCGACGAGGTCGCGCTCATCAGCCGGGGTTCCCGACCCATGACGCGCTACTTCCCCGAGGTGCTGCCGGCGATACGCGCTCTCAGCCCGAGCACGCTGGTGATGGACGGTGAGCTCATCGTCGTCGGGGAGAAGGGGCTCGATTTCGGCGCCCTCCAGCAGCGCATCCATCCGGCCGATTCACGCGTGCGCATGCTGAGCGCTGCGACACCCGCCTGGTTCGTGGCTTTCGACCTGCTCGCAGAAGGCGACTCCGACCTTCGCCCGGAGCCGTTGGGTGAGCGTCGCAAGCGCCTCGAGCGGCTGCTGAAGGGAGTGAAGGCGCCGATCTTCCTCACGCCCTATACCCGCGACCACAAGACCGCATCCGAGTGGTTCGACCAGTTCGAGGGCGCAGGCCTGGACGGCGTCATGGCCAAGCCCTGGGACGGACCCTATGTGCCGGGCAAGCGTCTGTGGGTCAAGATCAAGCACGAACGCACCTGCGACTGCGTGGTGATCGGGTGGCGCAAGTCAAACGACGGCCTGTCTTTGGGTTCACTCCTGCTGGGGCTGTACGACCGCAAGGGCACGCTGAACTATGTCGGCCACACGTCGTCCTTCAGCGCAGCTGAGAGGAAGGAGCTGATCGCCAAGCTCAAACCGCTGGCCAGCGAGCCGCCGAAGGAATGGTCCGACGCCGCGGGCCGGATGCCGGGTGGGCCGAGCCGCTGGTCGCGCGGGGCTCCAACCGAATGGATGACCGTCCGACCCGAGCTCGTATGCGAGGTCGCCTACGACAAGCTCGAGGCGGGGGAGCGCTTCCGGCATGCGACCCGATTCTTGCGGTGGCGCACCGACAAACCACCACGCAAGTGCGGCTTCGACCAGATCGCCTCAGCGGCCGAGTTTGACGTGCGAGGCATTTTCAGGAGCAAGTAGCAGGGGCCTGGCTCCCACTCCACCCGGCCCGTAGTACTTGATCGCCGCGTGCCCGAGCCCGGTCACTGCCAGCCAGTCGAAGCCCGCGCCAACGGCAACGCCGACGCCGAGTGGCACGATCCGTGCGGCCACCTTCGCGGCCCCGGTGCCCGCGAGACGGGCCAGGATCCGGCTTAGAATGCGGCCGCCCCCGTGGGTCAAGAGCACCGCGGGCAGCCGGCGAAACGCCTCGAGCGCCACGCGCTCGCCACCGGCGACCAGGACGTCCTCGCGCAGCTTGACGGCGCCGCTCGTGATCCCGACCACGACGAGGGCCTCGAGCACCCGCTCGTCGGAGCTGCCGAGCTCGTGGCCGTAGATCATCGCGACCGAGAGGACAAGCTCGATCTCCTGCTCGAGCGCGTACAGCGCCTGGCTGGTGAGCGTGCCGACGGCGAGCATCGTGCCCAGGCCGGGCGCGATCGAGACCGCCCCGCTAATGGCGCCGGTCGCGGCAACCCGCCTTCGCGTGGAACGGATCAACTTCAGCGCCAGTTGGTCATTGGTGAGGTGCGGATTGGTGTCCTGCAGGAGTTGCACCCGGCCGCGGATGAAGGGTTCGCGGCTGCTGACCGCTCGCGCCAGCGAGTGAAGCACCGCTCGCACCTGTGGCGGCAGGCGATCGAAGTCCATGCGGGCCCCAGGGTACCGCGGAGCGACTTTCCAGGCGTTGATGGGAGCCGGTCGCACATTCTGA
>JBGPOC010000120.1:0-7064 GCA_041487825.1 Candidatus Dormibacteraceae bacterium
GGCAACAAGGCGGTCCACAGCCCCATCGCTGCTGAGCCGGTGGTCGTGAACCAGGCGCAGCCGTCGATCACCACTTCGCCGGACCCGACGTCCGCAATCGTCGGCGCCACGCTAAATGACGTCGCCACGCTGAGTGGCGGCTATCACCCGACCGGCAGCATCACCTTCACGCTCTTCGACCTCAACGACGCCTCGGCCTACACGGAGACCGCCACCGTGAGCGGGAACGGGGACTACTCGACCGTCCATGGCTTCGCCGCCAACACGGCGGGGACCTGGCACTGGTCGGCGGCCTACAGCGGCGACCCCAACAACAAGGCGGTCCACAGCCCGATGGCTGCCGAACCGGTGGTCGTCACCGAGGAGCAGCACCAGGCCCAGCCGACGATCAGCACGGCGCCCAACCCGACCTCGACAACCGTCGGCGCGACGCTGAATGACACCGCAACTCTGAGCGACGGCAACCACCCGACCGGAAGCATCACCTTCACGCTCTTCAACCCCAGCGACGCCTCGGCTTACACCGAGGAAGTTGCCATAAGCGGGAACGGGTCTTACTCGACGGTGCACGGCTTCGTCGCCAACGAGGCGGGGACCTGGCACTGGTCGGCCGCATACAGCGGTGACGAAGGCAACAAGGCGGTCCACAGCCCCATCGCTGCTGAGCCGGTGGTCGTGAACCAGGCGCAGCCGTCGATCACCACTTCGCCGAATCCAACCATCGCCAACCATGGCGTGACCCTCAGGGACAGCGCGACCCTGAGCGGCGGTAACGAACCGACCGGCACGATCACATTCACTCTCTATGACCCGAGCAACGTGTCGAAGTACACAGAGTCTGTCGACGTCGACGGGAACGGGCCGTACTCGACGGTGCACGGCTTCCCAGCCGGCGTCGCCGGGACCTGGCACTGGAAGGCCGAATACAGTGGTGACGAGAACAACCTGCCGGTTGCCAGCGACCCCGCCGACGAACCGGTGAAGGTCAACGCGAGCGGTGAAGTTCTCGCCGCCACCGGCTCGACCCCACTGGCCGGGGCCTTGGCCCTTGCCCTGCTCGGGTTCGGCGGACTCGCGGTCATGACAGCGGTCGCTCTGAGGCGCCGCCCATCGTGAGGGCTCTCGATCTGCACACCGCGGGGCGGGCCGAGTCCCGCCTCGCGGTGGGCGGGACCGGCCAACGCCTGGCACGGTTGCTGTTGGGATTCGGCTCCGTGGCGTTTGTGGCCGGTGCCGCAATCCTCCTGGTGAGTCTCGGCCCCATGTTCGTGGGAGGCTCGGATTCATCCACGCTCACCGCCCAGCTGGCGGGCCCTCTGACGCAATTGGGGGATTCCGCGACAGTGGTGGCACCGACCCCATCCGGCACCACCGTGGCGCCGACGCCCGCAGCGGGAAGGCCGGCGCCTTCCGGCGGACCGATCGACGGCGTCTCGTTCGAGATGATCGTCCCGGCCGTCGGCTACCGCGCGATGGTCCGGGACGGAGTCACGAAGAGTGTCCTGGACCAGGGTCCGGGTCACTATCCGGGGACCCCCTGGCCGGGGCGGGGCGGCAACGTCGGGGTGGCGGGCCACAACACGTTCTGGCTGAGCTTCAACCGGTTGCGGATTGGCGACCGCGTCGAGATCCGAACGCAGCACGGGTTCTTTGTGTACGTGATCACCGGATCGAAGGTCGTTGATCCGAACGATCGCGCAGTGCTGTCGGTGACCGACGAACGGCGGCTCACGCTGACCACCTGCTACCCACTGTGGGCCGGGGTGTTCGCCACCAAGCGCCTCATTTTCACCGCTCGAGAGATCGGGGGAGTCACCTAGGCCGCGAGCCGCTCTCTGCTGATTCGAGCGGTCCCGGCCGCCGTGCTGCTTGAGCGGTTTCCTTCACAAACCTTCACCTAAAAGTCGCAAGGATCGGCCTGATCCACGTCAGACTATCCGGCACGTCATGCGGGTTTCTATCTGGCTTGGGGCCATCGTACTTGCGGTTGCACTCACCACCGGCGGGGCGTTGGCTTTGGGCCTTCAGACCGACGGTGCGCGGGCGCTGACCGTGGCGCGCCCGGTCGCGGCTTCCGGTTCTAGCAGCACGGCGCCCCTGCGGGGGGTCTCCCGACCGACCGTCGTCGCCAGGACATCCCGTCCCGCCGCACCTGCACACAAACCCGCGCCCACCCACACGGCGGCGCCGATCCCGCGGCCCGTCGCCCCGTCGATCGTCATCGGCTCCACCCAGCAGGTGCTGATAAACAAGGACCGCGCGAGCACCGGGCGGCGTGCGCTGTCGTGGAGCTCGTGCCTCTACTCGGTCGCGCTCAGCAACGCCAAGCGAATGGCCAAGCAGGGATTCATATCGCACACCAATGGGCCGAACGTCGACCTGCTCTGTCACCTGGGGAGCTATGCCGGCGAAAACGTCGGCTACTGGTCGGGTGGCGTCAACGACGGTCAGATGAACAGCATGTTCATGAACAGCCCCGATCACCGGGCCAACATCATGGGCCCCTACCACTACGTTGCCACTGCATGGGTGACGGCGAACGGCATCGCCTACATCGCGGTGGAGTTCGCCTAGGCTCCAGCCGACCTCCGGTCGTCTGCGGTACCGAGGACGATCTCGCCGGCACCGGTTGCGATGTGGATCGCGGTCACCGCCGGGATTCCCGGGCGAACGACGATGGGGAGCTGATGGGCGCCGAGCCAGGTGGCCACGCGCTCGGCATCTCCGTCCAGTACCAACCTGGCGATGCGGGCTGAGCCGACGCTATGGGGAGCGCCGACCCGCCCCGGGTGCTGCGTCTGCGGTCCCCATTCGATGAAGAAGGGCAGCGACGGTTCGGCGGCGGCCTGATCGATCCCAGCGCCCCGCCACCGCAGCAGATCGCCGGCGGGAGTGGCCCGCGACCCGGGGTGTACGGTCAGACCAAGCCGGAGGGCAATCTCGTCGAGCCGGTGAGTGCGGACCGCCCACCCGAGCGGCCGGGCAGTCGTGGAGGCGCGCGCTGCGACCCACCGCCCGAAAATCGAATCGGCCGCCTTGGCTGCATCGACCACCGCAACCAGCTCGAGGTAGGAATCGCCGAGCGGCACGATCCTGTTGGCGGTGCCCCAGGCTGGGTGACGGCCCCCCTCGGCGGAGGCGAGGCCGTGACGGGTCTCCAGCTCCCGCGCGGCGTCCGCCAGGTCCGCCACTGCGATCAGTACGTGATCGATCTCCATGGGATGGCCGTTGACATGATCGCTCAGGACCGGCCGAACCTTTGCGCGAATCGGACATAGCGGCTTCCGAGCCTCAACCTGCTTCGCTTAGACTTCGAGCGTCTTCTGCGCCCCGCCTCGTGATCGTGCCGATGGAGGATGCGATGATCAAGGATCACCCCTGCCACACCACGCTGCCGGCCGCCGACCTGGGCCGTGCCAAGAAGTTCTATGCCGAGAAGCTCGGCTTGCATCCCGCGACGGAATCGCCGGGCGCGCTCTTCTACGTGATCGGCAACGGCACGCGCTTCACGCTCTATCCCACCCCAAACGCGAACCGCGGCGGACATACACAGATGGGCATTTCGGTGGACGACATCGACCGAACCGTCGCTGAGCTTCGAGCTTCCGGGGTCGCGTTCGAGGAGTATGAGTTTCCCGGCCTCAAGACCGTGGGGAGCATCGCTCAGACGGGCGACGTGCGGGCCGCCTGGTTCAAGGACAGCGAGGGCAACCTGATCGGCCTGGTCCAGCTTCCGCCCGGCGTGGAACCGGGCTAGTCAATACGCGCCGACATCGATAACTCCACCAAGCCGCTGATCTCGGCCCGCGCCCTTGGGAAGCGCTTCGGTGACCTGGTCGCGGTCGACGCGATCGACTTCGATGTCGCCCAGGGCGAGGCGTTCGGCTTTCTCGGCCCGAACGGCGCAGGCAAGACTTCGACGATGCGCATGATCGCCTGCGTCTCGCCGGTTCGTCCGGAACGCTCACCGTATTCGGCAAGGATCCGGAGCACTTTGGGGCTGAGATCCGTGCCCGGCTAGGCGTTGTGCCTCAGGGTGACACCCTCGACCTCGAGCTGACGGTGCGCGAGAACCTGGTCATGTACGCCCGCTACTTCGATCTCCCGTGGGCCGAGGGGCGCCGGAGGGCTGACGAGCTACTCGATTTCGTTCAGCTCGCGGAGCGCGCGAACGACAAGGTCGACGATCTGAGCGGCGGTATGAAGAGGCGCCTGACGATCGCCCGGGGACTCATCAACCAGCCCGACCTGCTGCTTCTCGACGAGCCGACCACCGGCCTTGATCCGCAGGCGCGGCATCTCTTGTGGGAACGCCTGTACCGCCTCAAGCAGCGCGGCGTCACGCTGGTGCTGACCACGCACTACATGGACGAGGCGGAGCAGCTCTGCGACCGGCTCGTCGTGATGGACAAAGCCAGGATCGCCGCCGAGGGCACGCCGCGCGAGCTGATCACGAAGTACTCGACGAGGGAGGTCCTGGAGCTCCGCTTCGGCGCCGACGAGCAACCGGACGCCGCGCGGCTGGAGGATCTCGCCGAGCGCATCGAGCTGCTGCCCGACCGCGTCCTGCTGTACACGTCCGACGGTGAGGATGCGGCCGAGGCGGTCCACCGTCGCGGTCTGCGGCCGGAGAGCTCTCTCGTCCGGCGCGGCACTCTGGAGGACGTGTTCCTCCGGCTCACGGGCAGGAGCCTGATCGATTGATCGCCACCGGCGCGGTGCGGGTGGTCGAGCACAACGCACTGGTCTTCAGCCGGCTGTGGCGCGGATCGATCATGGTGTCGTTCTTCACCCCGCTCTTCTTCCTCGCGTCGATGGGTCTTGGCCTCGGCAGCCTGGTGAACCGGGGCTCCGGCGGGGTCGGAGGCGTCCCATACATCAACTTCCTGGCTCCAGGGCTGCTGGCGGCGACGACCATGCAGGCCGCGGCGTTCGAGTGCATGTACCCGATCCTCGGCAAGATCCTCTGGGACCGGATCTACGACGCGATGCTGGCCACTCCGCTGGCCGTGCGAGACCTGCTGGCCGGAGAGGTCGCGTGGGTGACGCTGCGCCTACTCATGGTGGCCTCCATCTTCTGGTGCGTGATGGCCGGCTTCGGCGTCGCGCGTACACCGGAATCGCTGCTGGTCATCCCGGCAGCTGTGCTGAACGGCCTGGCGTTTGCAACGCCTCTCCTGGCCTTCACCGCAACCCAGCGGTCGGACAACGCCTTCAGCACGATCTTCCGGTTCGTGATCACTCCGCTCTACCTGCTGGGGGGAGCGTTCTTCCCGATCAGCAAGCTACCGGTGGCGCTCCAGGCCGTGGCCTGGGCGACTCCGCTCGCGCACGGGGTCGAGCTCTGCCGTGGCCTGGTGCTGGGAAACCTCGTCGCCCGTAACGCCCTGCTGCATGTCACCGTCCTGCTCGCCTACACGATCGTGGGCGTGGCTTTTGCCAGGCCCCTTCTCACCAAGAGGCTGGTCAAGTGAGCGTTCGCGCGATGCGTTTTTCGGCGCGGTCGGTGCACATGATCGAGCGCAACGCGCTGGCGCTGCGTCGCAACTGGATGATCATCTTCTCCGGTTTCGTCGAGCCGGTGCTGTACCTGCTGGGAATCGGTTTTGGAATCGGTTCCCTGGTGCGCACGGTGCCGGTCGGCGACGGCCACACCGTCAGCTACGCAGTCTTCGTGGCGCCGGCGCTCATGGCGTCTTCGGCCATGAACGGGGCCATCTACGAGTCCACGTTCAACCTGTTCTACAAGCTCCGGTATACGAAGAGCTTCGAGGCCGTGGTCTCGACACCGGTCGGGGTTGTGGATGCGACGCTCGGCGAGGTCGTCTGGGCCGTCGGGCGCGGCAGCCTGTACTCCATCGGCTTCGGGGTCCTGATGCTAGCCCTTGGCCTGGTGGCCTCTCCATGGGCGGTCCTCGCGGTCCCGGCAGCGATCCTCGTCGGCTTTGCCTTTGCCGCGTTGGGAACTGCAGTGACGACATTCGTGCGGCAGTGGCAGGATCTCGATACCGTGCAGCTGGCCCTGCAGCCGATGTTCCTGTTCTCGGCGACGTTCTTCCCGGTCACTGTCTACCCGCCCGCGCTCCGCCTCGTGGTCGAGTGGACACCGCTCTACCGCGGGATCGACCTCATACGCGGCCTGACGACGGGTGGCGTCGGCCCCGGACTCCTGGGAGACGCCGGCTACCTGGTCGTGATGGGCGTGGTCTGTGTCGCAATCGCCGCGCTCCGGTTGCGGAGCCGCCTGCTCAAGTAGTCGGGATCACGATTCGTTCGGGTCGCGCCCGGTCAGCCCGAGCAGGCGGTCGAGCAGCGGCGCGTCCTGCCGCACCACAACCGCCGCCCCGAACACGCCGATCTTGCGCCACTCCTCTGCGTTTGGGCTGATCTCGTCCCACATCCCCTGCACGAGGTCGTCCGGGAGCCTGACGTCCGCGCCGATCACCTTCGCGACCTCGTATGCGCGCAGGCCGCGGAACATGTTGATCTGCCACAAGTACTCACGCGCGCTGAAGTCTCCAAATGAGCAATGAACCACTCGGTCGAGGTCGTCCAGCCCTCGAGCCGCGGCGCAGGCCGCCTCGCCGAGCGCGGCAAACCGGCCCTTCGGGTCGTCGCCGAGAAGGTCGCCCTTGAATTTGTCCTGGCCCACCTCGGCCATCGTTCGGCCTGCAAGCATGTCCGGCACCCACGCATCGTCGTACGCGTGGTAGTTGATGATCTCGCGCAAAGTCGGCGTGTGGTCCACGCGGCGCGTCTTGAAGCTCGCGGGCATCTCCATCGACCACTGGTCGTCCCTGACTCTGGAGACCACGTCGTTCAGCGCCGTGTCGGCCAGGACGAACACCTCCGGTTCCGAGCGCCGCTCGCCTGCCACGACTCCACATTAGGCGATGCGGCGCTCTGGCTGAGCCCTGCTCAGGACATCGCGGGTACTCTCGGGAGCTGCTCGATCGCCGCGTCGATCCGCGATTGCGAGAGCTCAATGTCCTCCAGCTTGCCGGCGAAATAGGCGTCGTAGGCCGACATGTCGAAGTGACCATGTCCCGAGAGGCCGAACAGGA
>JBGPOC010000121.1:0-7020 GCA_041487825.1 Candidatus Dormibacteraceae bacterium
GGCCACGACATCCTCTTGAAGATCGAGGTCAAGGGCGCACAGCAGGTGCGCACGCGCGCGCCGGACGGCCTCTTCATATTCGTCGCCCCTCCCAACAACGACGAGCTGGTGCGCCGGCAGGAGCAGCGGAGCAAGGATTCCCTCCAGGACATGGCCGAGCGGCGCAGGATCGCCGAACAGGAGATCGCGTACGCGCGCGACTACGATCACGTCGTCGTCAACGACGACCTGGACCGCGCCGTGGCAGAGGTGGCGGCGATCATCCAGCGCGCGCGCGAGCGCCAGACTTAGTCCGATGCCACCAGAGGCCTGCCCGGGGATCCCCATCGTATCTTTGGCGCCCATGCGGCCCATCTCCGGGTTCAGCGCCTCCGCTGCTCGCTTACGCATCACCGATGCGTGCGCTGCGCTGCTCGGCGCTTCACCCGGATCTGGACCACCTGGCCACCAAATCTATCGACGAGGCCCCCGGGCATGCCTCTAGACCCCAGCCCCGTTCCGGATGAGCTGCGCGATATGCGCATCGCTCTATTGGTCTCAGGCGGGATCGCGGCTTACAAGCTAGTCGACCTGGCGTCCGCCCTCACGCAGGCAGGAGCCGAGGTGCGCGTGGCGATGACCGCTTCGGCCGTGCGGTTTGTCGGCGCTGCCTCTTTCCGGGGAGTCACCGGCAACCCGGTCCTGACCGGGCTGTGGGCCGAGGGCGGCTCGCCCGAGCCGCACGTCTTCCTGGGCGATTGGGCGCAGGTCGTGCTGCTCGCGCCGGCAACCGCGAACGTGATCGGTCGAATCGCGCACGGCCAATCCGACGACATCGTGACGGCGACGGTGCTCGCGGCACGCTGCCCGATCATCGTGGCGCCGGCCATGAACGACGCGATGTGGTCGAAGCCGGCGGTCCAGGCCAACATCACGACGCTGCGGGAGCGGGGTGTGACGGTGGTCGAGCCTGAGGCCGGTCACCTTGCCAGCGGTCATGTGGGCACGGGGCGCCTGGCGGGCGCGGGCCGGCTGCTGCAGGCGATGGCCGGCGTAGTCCGGTCGCGGTACGACCTCGCGGGGCGTCGCGTCGTGGTCACTGCGGGGGGCACGCGCGAGCCAATCGATCCGGTTCGCTTCATCAGTAACTACTCGAGCGGCAAGATGGGATTCGCGATGGCTTCGGCCGCCGCGGACCGGGGGGCGCGGGTGGTCCTGGTCACGACCGCCTTTCATCCGACCCACCACGGTATCGAGCAGCGGACGGTGGAGACCGCCGACGACATGCTCGCCGAGCTCAGGGCTCAGCTCGCAGGTGCCGACCTCCTCGTGATGGCGGCTGCGGTCGCCGACTTTCGGCCCGCGAAGGTCGAGGGCAACAAGATCCGGCGTGAGGACACCAGGACTCTCAGCCTTGACCTGGAGCCGATCCCGGACCTGCTGGCGACCCTGGGCCACGTGAAGGAATCCGCGGGCGTCTATCGCCTCGGCTTCGCGGCCGAAGGGTCGGATCTCGACGCCAAGGGCCTCGACAAGATGAAGAGGAAGGGCCTGCAGGCGATCGTGGCCAACGACATCTCGCGGAAGGATGTCGGCTTTGGAAGTGATTACAACGCCGGAGTCCTCCTCTTCGCGGACGGCGCGCGGCACGAGATCGAGCGGATGACCAAGCGTGAGATGGCCGATCGCATCCTGGACCTGGTGGGTCCTCGCTTGATTGCGAAACGGTAAGGAGTTGCTCTACGCCGAGGTCGCCGTCGAGGCGGGTCGCTCTTTGGACCGGGAGACATACACCTACAGCGTTCCGGACGGCATGGACGTGGTGCCCGGCCATCGCGTCACCGTGCCCTTCGGGCGTCGTGCCACGTACGGCTTTGTAGTCTCGCTCGGGACGGACGAGCCCGAGGTGGAGACGAAGCCCATCGCCAGCGCGGGCGACGACCCCCTGCTCCTGCCTCACCAGGTCGCCCTGGCGCGCCTGGTCGCCGACCACTACTGGGTGCCTCTGATCGAGTGCCTTCGCGCCATGCTGCCGCCACGCGTGCGGCGGACCGGATCGAGCGGCTCGAGCCCGTCAGCGCGCCAGCGCCGCCACAGCCGACTCCTCGAGCTCGCGAACGCGGTCCGAGGTGACTCTCACGCGGCGGACCTCACCGTCGAGCAGGCCGCGGCCCTGCAGGTCATCGGGGCCAACCAGCTCACGCTCCTTCATGGCGTGATCGCGAGCGGCAAGACGGAGGTGTACCTCGCGGCCGCCGAGGAGGCACTGGCGCAAGGTCTTCGCGTGCTGCTGTTGGTGCCCGACATCTCGCTGACCCCGCAGCTCGTCGAGCGCGTGCGCGCTCGCCTGGACGCTCCGATCGCAATCCTGCACAGCCAGCTCACCGAGCTGGAACGCGCACAGCAGTGGTGGCGAGCGCGCCGAGGCCAGGCGGAGGTGGTCCTCGGCAGCAGGTCGGCGGTGTTCGCTCCGATCCCGCGGTTGGGGCTGATCTGCCTTGACGAGGAAGGCTCGGCCTCCTACAAGCAGGACCGCACCCCGCGATACGAGACCGGCTGGGTGGCGGGACGCCTGGCTGCGCTGACCGGTGCGCGCCTGGTCGCCGGGTCGGCGACGCCGAGTGTCGTCACCTACTACAGGGTGGGACGTGGCGGGCTGGCCCTGGCCAAGCTCACCAGGCGCGTTCGCGGTCGCGACGCCGACGTCGAGCTCGTCGACATGCGTGACGAGATCGCCGCCGGGAACCGCCAGCCGCTTTCGCGGCGGCTCGTGGAGGAGGTGAACCGAACGCTCGAGAACGAGGAGCAGGTGATCCTCTTTCTGAACCGGCGAGGGATGAGCACCTTCGTGCTGTGCCGCGATTGCGGCCGGTCGGTGCAGTGCCTGGGATGCTCGGTTGCCCTCGTGCAGCACGCCGAGATCGACGGCCTGGTCTGCCACTACTGCGGTTATTCGCGAGCCATGCCCGTGGTGTGCGATTACTGCGGCAGCCGCAACATCCGTGGCATGGGGATGGGGACGCAGCGTCTCGAGACCATGGCCAAGAAGCTGTGGCCGCGGGCTCGAGTCCTCCGCCTGGATAGCGACGCGGCTCGGGGTCCCGACTCGTACTACGACATCTGGGAGGCGTTCAGCGAACGGCGAGCCGACATCCTGGTCGGAACGCAGCTGGTCACCCGTGGTCTCGACCTGCCTGCGGTCACCTGCGTCGGCGTGGTCGATGCGGATCTTCCGCTTCACTTTCCGGACTACCGCTCGGCGGAGAACACTTTCGCACTCGTCGTGCAGGTGGCGGGTCGCGCCGGGCGCGATGCCAGGCAGGCGCGGGTGGTCGTGCAGACCAGCAATCCCGAGCATTACAGCCTGCGCTGTGCGGTGACCGGCGACTACGAGGGTTTCTACGCCGCCGAGCTGCCGTCCCGCAAGGCGTTCACCTTTCCTCCGTTCGCCGAGCTCGCCGTGCTCACTCGCACCGATGCGGACGACACGCGCGGGGCGGCTGCTGCGCGGGAAGCCGCCGAGGAGCTGGCCAGCGGGCTGCTGCGCGAGGGCATCGAAGGGATTCGCGTGATGGGCCCGTCACCCGCATTCATCCATCGCCTTCGGGGCGAATATCGATGGCAGGTGACGCTCAAGGGCGATGGCCTGGAGCGCGCGCGCCACCTCGCGCCCCGAGGCCGGGGCTGGAGCTACGACATCGATCCGGTGACCTAGCGCAGGCTCCAGCCGCGATCTCTTGGCTCAGACCTTGGCGGCGTGGACCTCGTGCTTCTCGGCGGCCTCCGCCTCGGCCTTGGTGCGGTGGATCGTTCCCGCGGCATGCTGTGCCGGCGCGTAAACCGTGAACAGCTTCATCGCCTCGTCGTCGCTGTTGATCACGTTGTGGCGAGTGCCTGCAGGCACGCAAACGATCATGCCCTTCTCGAACTCCTTGGTGATGCCGTCGAGCACGACCTTGCCTTCGCCGTCGACCGCGTAAAGGATCTGGTCGACCTCGTGGACCTCGGCCCCGATCTCCTCGCCGGGCAGCAGGGACATCAGCACGAGCTGGCTCTTGGTTCCGGTGAACAGAACCTCGCGGAAGTAGTCGTTCTTCTTTGCGGCCTCTTTGATGTCGCCGACGTAGGGCTGTGTCATCACAAACCTCCTTGGGATCTGGTTTGACGGTAGGGCCGGGGCGCGCCCGAGCACAGGGCCGAACGGCCCGAGAGCGCGAGGACCGTGTCGCCGAGCGAACCGGGGCCGACCGGCCTGATCGCGGAGGGTCGTTCGCCCGTCCCTTGAGTAGAGTGATGCAGGCAGGCTTCTGGAAGCGGACACAAGGTCCGTGCAAATTCTTGAAGGAGGTCGGTGCACATGAGTCTCACGGACCGCGAGACACTCGCGGCACTTCACGGCATGATCTTCGGGGCGTTGTTCCTGCTCGCCTTCGCGGGTGGCTTCGCCGGGCTCTACAGCCTTCGGCCGGCCCTGCTGACGCCGCAGGGAATCGTCGAGCGCTCCCGGCGTCTGATGGCGGGCACCTGGGCGATGGCGCTGGTGGCATGGGCCACCGTCATCACCGGCACGTTCATCGTGTACCCGTGGTACAGGGCAAAGGGTCCGACCAGCGCCAAGAGCATCCTCCTGTCGAACGTCAACACCGCCGACTGGCACAACTTCGGCATGGAGTGGAAGGAGCACATTGCGTGGATAGCGCCAATCCTCGCCACCGTCGTGGCAGTCATCGTCGCCTACTACGGTGTGCGCCTCGTCAAGCACCCGCGACTGCGCATTGTCCTGTTGATCGTATTCACGCTCGCTTTTGCAAGCGCCGCGGTTGCCGGCCTGTTTGGAGCCTTCATCACGAAGGCTGCCCCCATTCACTAGGAGGGAGGTGATTCTTATGTCAGTCTCAACGAGCACCGCTGTGGGCAGTGCCTCGCCAGCGGTAGAGCAAGATCGTGCCTTCGGCTTCGCAGCCGCCACTCTGATCGGAGGCGGCCTCGGGGTTGCCTTCTTCGGTGTTCTGACCTTGATCTCTGAACTCTGGGTCACGACCCAGCCAGGTCTAACCCTGAGCAAGGATGTAGGACCACTCTCGGGCAAGGCCATCTTTGGCGTCACCGGCTGGTTGGTGGCCTGGGCGGTTCTGGCCCTGATCCTTCGGAACCGCAACGTCTCCGAGAACTTCACCTACTGGACGACGGGAATCCTTGTCGCCATAGGTTTCCTGCTTACGTTCCCGCCAGTCTGGAAGCTGCTCGGCGCCTGAAACTCGCAACCCAGGAGAGTCCGGCTCCGGCTGGGCCGGGCTCTCTTGGATGAGTTCGCGGGCATCGCGGGTAAAATCGATCTCATGGCGGTTCGACCCATCCTCAGCTTCGAGCATCCCGTGCTTCGCCAGAAGGCGAAGAAGGTGCCGCGCGTCGACACGTCCATCCAGCGCCTGATCGACGACCTGGCCGAGACGATGTTCGCCGCACCTGGCGCGGGCCTGGCTGCGCCGCAGATCGGCGTGCCCCTGCGCGTATGCGTAGTCAAGGGTGACGACAACCAGGTCTGGGGGCTGGTCAACCCCGAGATGGTCAAGCACGACGGGGTCCAGGTCGGATACGAAGGGTGCCTCAGCTACCCGGGATGGGTGGGCGAGGTCGCGCGCCATGAGATGGTCGTCGTCAAGGGGCGCAACCGGCATGGCAAGGAGGTGCGGATCAAGTCCACAGGCTTCACGGCGCGGGCGTTCCAGCACGAGCTCGACCACCTCGACGGCGTCCTTTTCATCGACCGCTTGACCGGTCTCGAAACGCTGCGGCGGGTCGACGAACTCGAGGGCGAGGAGAAGGAGGCCGCCGTAGCGGCGGCCGTAGGGTAAGTCCTGAAGGTCGTCTTCGCCGGTACGGCGCCATTCGCCGTGCCGTCACTGCGAGCGCTCCACGCGGCCGGCCATGAGATCCAGGTCGTGATCACTCAGCCGGATCGTCCTGCACGCCGGGGACTGAAGCTGACGTCGCCGCCGGTAAAGGTGGCCGCGCTTGGGCTGGGCCTTGAGGTTTACCAGCCGGAACGAATTCGCAATCCCGACGTGGTGGACCGGTTGGGCCTTCTCGGACCTGACCTCCTGGTCGTGGTGGCCTATGGGCAGATCATTCCGGCCGGCGTGCTGGCGATCCCGAGGCATGGGGCTGTCAACGTCCACGCCTCGCTGCTGCCGCGCCATCGGGGCGCGGCGCCCGTCGCTCGCGCGATTCTCGCGGGTGATTTGGAGACCGGAGTCACCATCATGCGGATGGACGAGCAGCTCGACCACGGGCCGATCCTGGCATCACGTGCTACGCCGATCGGGGATAGGGAGGATGCGGCGGCGTTGACGGAGCGCCTCGCCGAGATGGGGGCGGAGCTGCTCGTCGAGGTCCTGGCGGAGTTGGACGAGATCAAGGGAGTCGCACAGGACGATGGGGCGGCCACCGTTGCGCCAAGGTTGAGCAGGGAAGATGGAGAGCTTGAGTGGGGGATGGGGCCGCTGGAGATCGATCGACGCGTAAGGGCCCTTCAGCCGTGGCCTGGAGTCACGCTTCCTACTAAGAAGGGTCGCGTGAAGGTACTTAGAGGGCACATCGAGGGCGAGAGGTATGTGCCCGACCTGGTGCAGCTGCCGGGGAAGAGGCCGGCTCCGGCCAGGCAGGTCCTTGACGATGAGCCGGGCGCGCGCAGGGCGCCATGACTGACAAGAAAGATGAGCGCGAGCGGGACGTGGCGGTCAACCGGCGCGCGTACCACGACTACTTCATCGACGAGAAGCTCGAGGCCGGGATCATGCTCACCGGCACGGAGGTCAAGTCGGTGCGCAATGGGCGGACCAACCTGCGTGATGGGTTCGTGCGCATCGACGGCAACGAGGCGTGGCTCGAGAACGTCCACATCTCGCCGTATGCCGAGGCCAACCTGATGAACGTCGAGCCGATGCGTCCGCGGAAGCTGCTGATGCATCGAAAAGAGATCGCCTCGCTTATCGGCAAGGTGAGGCAGAAGGGGTACACGCTGATTCCATTGCGCGTGTA
>JBGPOC010000122.1:0-6991 GCA_041487825.1 Candidatus Dormibacteraceae bacterium
CCGTTGCGCGCTCACCGGTGGTCTGCAGCACCTCGACCATCTTCTCGGCGTAAGGCCGAGTCGCCTGCACCGCCTGCTGCGCCCGGCGCAGGCGCGTGGCCGCCACCACCTGCATCGCCTTGGTGATCTTCTGGGTGTTCTTGATCGAATCGATCCGGCGGACGATATCTCGGAAAGCGGGCAACTATTTGTCCTTCGTCTTCTTGGTCGCCGGCCTTGCTTTCGCTGCAGGCTTGGCCTCAGCCTTGGGTTTGTCACCTGGTTTGGCCGCCTCTTGGGCCTTTTCGCCTGGATCGGCGACGTCTGAGTAGCCCTCGACGCCGAACTGATGGTTGAACGTCGAGATGGCCGCCTTGAGCCTCTCGAAAAGGTTGTCGTCCAGCGCCTTCTTCCTGTCGATCTCCTCCAGCACAGTCGGCCGCTCGCTCTTGAGGAAGCGCGTGAAGCCGGCCTCCCACTCCCTCACCCTTGCCACGGGCACCTTGTCTAGGTGGCCTTGCGTGCCGGCGTAGATCGTCGCCACCTGCTCCCCCAGAGGGACCGGCTGGTACTTGTCCTGCTTGAGCAGCTCGGTGAGCCGCGCGCCTCGCTCCAGCTGGTTGCGCGTTGCCGTGTCGAGGTCGGAGGCGAACTGGGCGAACGCGGCCAGCTCGCGGTACTGGGCCAGGTCGAGCCGCAGCTGACCCGCGACCTGTCGCATCGCCTTGGTCTGGGCATCGCCGCCCACGCGCGAGACGCTGATGCCCACGTTCAGGGCGGGCCTCTGGCCCGCGTTGAAGAGGTCCGCCTGCAGGTAGATCTGGCCGTCCGTGATGGAGATCACGTTGGTGGGGATGAACGCGGAGACGTCATTGGCCTGCGTCTCGATCACCGGCAGCGCCGTCAGCGATCCGCCGCCCCTGGCCTCGCTCATCTTGGCCGCCCTCTCGAGGAGGCGGGAGTGGAGGTAGAAGACGTCGCCGGGATAAGCCTCGCGGCCTGGCGGGCGCCGCAGGTTCAGCGATAGCTCACGGTAGGCCCACGCCTGCTTGGTGAGGTCGTCGTAGCAGCAAAGCGCTTCCTTGCCCTGCTCCATGAAGTACTCGCCCATGGCGCAACCCGCGTACGGGGCGATGAAGTTCAGTGAGGCCGGATCTGACGCAGACGCGGCGACGATGATCGTGTAGTCCATCGCCCCGCGCTCCTCGAGCGTGTTCGCGACTCGGGCGATCGAGGCGGCGTTCTGGCCGATGGCGACGTAGACGCAGATGAGGTTCTTGCCCTTCTGGTTGATGATCGTGTCGAGCAGGACCGTGGTCTTGCCGGTGAACCGGTAGCCGATGATCAGCTCGCGCTGGCCGCGGCCGATCGGGATCATGGTGTCGATGGCCTTGATCCCGGTCTGGACCGGGCTGTCGACGCGCTTGCGGGTGATGACGCCCGGCGCGATCTTCTCGACCGGCATCGTCCTGGTCGTCTTGAGGGGGCCCTTGCCGTCGATGGGCACGCCCAGGGGGTTGACGATGCGGCCGATCAATTCCTCCCCGACGGGCACCTCCAGCAGCCTGCCGGTGGTACGGACCTCGTCGCCCTCGTGCAGGTGCCCGTACTCGCCGAGGATGACAGCGCGCACCTGGTCCTCTTCGAGGTTCAACGCGAGGCCGTACGTGTCTTGCGGGAACTCGAGCAGCTCTCCGGCCATCGCGTTCTGCAGGCCGTAGATCTGGGCGATGCCGTCGCTCGTGGCCACGATCCGGCCCACGTCCGTCGCCACGAGGCTGGCGTCGAAGTCCTTGAGACGCGCCTTGATGACTTCCGAGATCTCTTTGGTGCTGATGCCCACTTCTTGTTCCTCTCCTAGCAGGGATGGGGCCGGGGGGCCGGCCGAGAGATTTGGTGACCAGGTGGCCCAGATGCTAGGCGCGGCCGAGCACCGGAGCGCGCGCATCCGTGGATGCGTAAGCGAGGAGTGGAGGTCGCAACGACGCAGATGGGCCGCATGGGCGCCAAAGATCCGGTCGGCATCCCCAGTCTCATCCCTGATCCGCCAGGCGGCGGCGCAGCTGTTGCAACTTGGTGGCCAGGGTGGCGTCGATGAGCCGGTCCCCGTACTGGAGCTTGAGCCCTCCGAGGACCCGTTTGTCCACCACCACTTCGAGGTGGACTTCTTTGCCCATCTGTTCCGACAGCCGGCTCGCCAACCGGTCTCGCTGCTCAGGGGCCAGGTCGACCGCGGTCGTGACGGTGGCACGAACGCGCCCGGCGGCCTCGTCGGCGAGCGCCTCGAACTCCTCCGCGACACCGCGCACGTCCGCGACCCGGTTCGACTCGATCAGCAGGCGAGCGAGATTGGTCGACTCGCGGTCGAGCTCGTGCGGGGCGGCCGAGATGAGCTCCATGCGGCGGCGGACATCAATGGTGGGATTGGTCAGCACCGCAGCCACCTGGGGATTGGAGAGAAGGTCGGCCACTCCGGCAAGCCGGCGGCCCCACTCTTCGACCTGGCCCTCCTCCTGGGCCAGCTCGAAGAGCGCTCGCGCGTAGCGCCTAGCGGCTGCCGTTGCCACCGGGCGCCACCTCGGCAATCGCCTTTTCGATCAGCTCCTTGTACTTGTCGTCGTCGAGCGTCTCTCCGATGACCTTCTCCGTGGCCGCCATGACCAGCCCGGCGACCTCGCTCCGGACCGAGCGCAACGCCTGGTCCCGCTCGGCCTCGATCTCCTTCCGCGCGGCCTCGACTGTTCGCTTCGACTCCTCTTCGGCCTTCTGCCTCAACTCCTGCCGCACCTGCTCTCCGGACTTGGCGGCGGCTTCGATCACGCCCTGCGCGGTCTTGCGTGCGTCGAGCAGCTTTGCCTCGGCCTCTTTCAAGCGCATCCCTGCTTCGTCCCGCTCTTTCCGGGCTGCCTCCAGCTGATCGGTTATGTCTCGCTGTCGCGCTTCGGCGACCGACACGATCCATGGGAATACAGGCTTGGGGATCCCCAGGAACGGCAACGGGACGTACATCAAGAACAGCAGCATCAACAGGAAGCCCACCAATTCGACGACGAACGTCGCGTTGAAGGTCAGGGGCCCCGCGACGAGAAGAAGAGACGAATGGATCACTTGGCGCCGAGCGAGAAGACGAAGAGGGCGCCGAAGGCCAGGTTGATGAAGTACATACCTTCGACCAGGCCGATGATGATGAACATGATGCCCTGGAGCTGGCTGCGGGCTTCGGGCTGGCGCGCCACTCCTTGAATGGTGGCGTTGCCTGCCAGGCCGTCACCGATTGCGGCACCGATTGCGCCTCCTCCAAGTGCGAGGCCGAAGGCGATCATGGCGGCTGACAGATGGTCCATTGCGCTCCTCCTAGTGTGAAGTGTGTTTCTCTTCGAGCCCTTCGCGAGCCAGCCCGAAATACACGATGGTCAGCAACATGAAGATGAAGGCCTGGATCAGGCCGATGAACAGGACATCGAAGAGCTTCCAGATGGCCACACCGACAGGCCCGGCGAGCCACGGGCCGACGTAGGGCAGGTGGCCCAGCAGCAAGGTGATCACGAAGATCATCAGGATGCCGGCGAGCAGGTTGCCGAAAAGCCGGAACGCCAGCGTCACCGGCTTCACGACCTCCTCGATAATGTTCAGGCCGGTGAAGAAGACGCGAGCCAGGATGGGGAGATCGAAAGGCCGGGTCAGGTGATGCAGGTAGCCGCGAACACCGCGGATTCGGATCGCGTACGCATTGACGACGATGAACACGACCGCGGCCATCGCGGCGGTCTGGTTGACGTCGGTGTTGGCCGGATGGACATTGGGCAGCAGAGTGATCGGGAAGAAATCCAGATAGTTCGCGATGAGGATGTAGAAGCCGAGTGTCGCCGCCAACGGCACGACGTAAGGCGCATCCGGGGCATTCTCGTTCGCCGTTCTCCGCACATATGAGAAGACCCACTCGGCCAGCGCCTGTAGCCGTCCCGGGCGATCAGGTCGCAACGACCTGGCGATGATGATGGCCAGGACCACGGTGACAAGGATTGCAATGCCGCTCGAGATGACGCTGTCGTAGTTCACCAGGCATAACGGACCGCAACCCAGGTCAATGGTCGGGTGATTAACCGGCGCGTCTTCGAAGTGGATCAAGTTCGCAGGACCGAGCGCATGGCGATGGCCGACATCACGAACTGCGACGCCGCGACGCCGGCGACCGTGATCCACGCCACCGCCGGCTCAACCAGGAGTCCCACGGCCAGGGCGCCGGCTGAAAGCAACCCAAGGCGCACGAGACTGAGAAAGCGA
This sequence comes from Candidatus Dormibacteraceae bacterium, assembly GCA_041487825.1. Classification (GTDB taxonomy): domain Bacteria; phylum Chloroflexota; class Dormibacteria; order Dormibacterales; family Dormibacteraceae; genus Palsa-872. The sequence goes on from JBGPOC010000122.1 coordinate 4,264, forward strand.
AACGACCCCGGCATGTCGACGCTGGTCGCGGCCAGCAGTCCATTGAGGCCACCGATCGCCAGCCCGACGGCGAGCGCAAGCCCGAGGCGCGGCTGCCCGTAAAGAGACATCGCGACAAAGGCGACCACCGCCGCCGCTGAACAGACAGCCGCGGTGCGACGAGGGACTGCCGAGCCGCTCACATGTACCGTCTTACGTACCTCGCGTACACCAATGCCACGGCCGCGATGATGCCCACCGCAAGCCCGACGAACAAGAAAAGGGGGCTGGTTCGAAGCGCACCGTCGAGGACCAACCCCAAGAACGTCGGCACCACCACCGCTGCCGCGAGAGCCATTCCAAGGCCCGCTAGCTCAGCGCCGGACGGCCCAGGGCTCGAGGGGCGCACCACTCTCCCGCCGCTAATCCTACTGGTTGAGCAGGCGCCGGATGTACGGGACGCGAATGCGCCAGCCCGTCTTTTGCAGCAGGTCGGCGGCGACCGTCGATGCGAGGACCGCAGAGGTCACCAGGACCACGGCGAGGATGCGCCCGTGTCCGAACACAGTGAGGCCCACGGCGCCCAAAAGTGCGCTCGCCGCATAGAAGGCGTAGCAGGTCTGTCGCGGATCCAGCCCGAACGCCTGGAGTCTGTGATGCAGGTGCAGCTGGTCGGGCCGCGCGACCGAAGCCCCTTCGCGTCGCCGCCGGACGATGGCCCAGGCCGTATCGACGATCGGAAGCGCCAGCGCGAGGACCGGCACCACCAACGCAAAGGCGACGGCCACCTTCGCGACGCCGACGATGGAGATGACCCCGAGCGCGGCCCCGAGGAAATGGGCGCCCGAGTCGCCCATGAAGATGCGCGCTGGATGGAAGTTGAAGAGCAGGAAGCCGGCGCAGGTCCCCGCCAGGGCAGCCGCTAGCTGAACGTACGCGACCTGCCTGAGGCCGGCCGCGGCAAGCACCAGCGTCACCGCCACGATGAAGACGACCCCGGCGGCCAGGCCGTCGACTCCGTCGAGGAGGTTGACCGTGTTCTGCAAGCCCACCAGCCAGAAAAGGGTGATGGGGATGGCCAGCAGGCCGAGCCTGACCACGTAGTCACCGGGCAGTCCGAAGTAGGCGATCTGAAAGCCGAAGACGAAGATGGCGACGATCGCGACCAGCAGCTGGAACCCCACCTTGATCGCCGCGCGCACCTGCCAGCGATCGTCCGCAATGAGCAGGACCATCGCCAGGCCCGACACGACGAGCACGCCGACGGTGTCCTTGTAGCGCGGTAGGAAGATCAAGAGGGCGGCGGCGAAACCCGCGTACATCGCGACCCCCCCCAAGAGGGGGGTCGGCTTCGAATGCGAATGGCGGCCGCCCGGCTCTGCGATCAGCCCGGTCCGGCGCGACACCTGGATCATCAGGGGGACGACGAGCGCGCAGACCGCAAAAGCCACGAGCAGGGGCATCAAGCCGGGCCCCAGGCGCTCGCGCAGGTTGACCAGGGCGTCGCCGCCGAAGAAGTCCGTCATCGCCCGGCTAGTCGAATGCGTACGGGAGCGGGAACCTGCTGCAGAGATCAAGAGCGCGCTCGTGAACTGAATCCCTCACGGCCGGATCGTCGATTCGCTCGATCAGGTCCGCGATGCAGTCCGCGATCTCCACCATCTCCGCCTCGCGCATGCCGCGAGTCGTCACCAACGGAGTACCGATCCGAACGCCGCTGGGATTGAACTTGGAGGCTTCGTCGAAGGGAATCGAGTTTCGGTTGAGCGTGATCCCGACGGTGTCGGCCACGTCCTGGACCTGCTTGCCCGTCCGCTTGTGAGCGCGGAGGTCGACGAGCATCAAGTGGTTGTCGGTCCCGCCGCTGACCAATCGGAGGTCGCGCTCCGTCAGCCGGCGCGCGAGCGCCTTCGCGTTGAGCACCACCTGCCGGGCGTAGTCCTTGAATTCGGGCTTCAGGGCCTCACGGAAGCACACGGCCTTGGCCGCGATCGCATGCATGAGCGGGCCGCCCTGGATGCCTGGGAACACCGCCGAGTCGATGGCCTTCTGGTGCTCGTTCCGACACAAGATGATGGCGCCCCAGGCCCCACGCAGCGTCTTCTGCGTCGTGGTCGTCACGATGTCGGCGTGAGGGATCGGTGACGGGTACTGACCGCCCGCCACCAGGCCCGCGACGTGGGCCATGTCGACCATGAACGTCGCCCCGACCTGGTCCGCGATCTGGCGCATCCGGGCCCAGTCGACGATGCGCGAGTAGGCGGAGAAGCCGCCGATGATCATCTTGGGTCTCACCTGCTCCGCCAGCTTCTCCATGGCGTCGTAGTCGATTAGCTCCGTCTCACGGTTGACGCCGTACGAATGGATCTCGTAGAGCTTGCCGCTGAAGTTCGCCGGACTCCCATGGGTCAGATGGCCGCCGGCGGACAGGTCCATCCCCATCACGCGGTCTCCCGGCTGGCAGACGGCCATGTATACGGCCGCGTTGGCCTGTGACCCGGCGTGCGGCTGCACGTTCACGTACTCCGCGCCGAACAGCTCCTTGGCGCGCTCGACGGCTAGCGTCTCGATCTTGTCGATCACCTCGCCCGTGCCGCCGTAGTAGCGCCGTCCTGGGTAGCCCTCGGCGTACTTGTTGGTCAGCAGGGTGCCGAGCGCCTCCAGGATGGCCGGGCTCGTCAGGTTCTCGGACGCGATCAGCTCGAGGGTCTCGGACTGGCGCTTGTACTCCTTGCGGATGAGGTTCGCG
>JBGPOC010000123.1:0-6946 GCA_041487825.1 Candidatus Dormibacteraceae bacterium
AGTCGTTCCGATCGGAGCGCTCGGAGATCGGCTGGCTGCCCGTGCGAACGAAGGATCCTGATCTCATACCTGAAGGCCCGTGGTTCCAGTGGCATTTCGACACCTTCACGCTGCCGCCGGGCGCCAGACTCCTCGCGGACACCGAGGTGGGCCCCCAGGCGTATGTGATCGGAAGGAGCCTGGGGCTTCAGTTCCATCCCGAAGTCACCCCGGAGATCATGGACAGCTGGGTGCGTGCGTACCGGCACGAGCTGGATGGCGACGGCGTCGACCCGGATGCACTTTTGGCGGAGACGTACCGGCGAGCGCCGGCTGTGCGCATCTCGACGATGCGGCTGTTCAACCGCTTTTGGGAAAGCATCGCGCGGGTGAGCTCGGGAGCCGCCGGTGGCCGTTAAGGAGGCGCGGCGCGCCAACGGGGCTTCGCCATCGGCCGTCCGCTTTGAGCCGATCCGCCAGCTGCGCGCGCATGAGTACGTGGCCGAGCAGATCCGCCGCCATATCGCGCTTCGCCTTATCAAGCCCGGCGAGGCGCTGCCCGCGGAACGCGAGCTGGCCGTCATGTTCGGTGTTGGACGACCGACGATCCAACACGCCTTGAGGGTGCTTGAAGCGGCGGGCCTCGTCGAGGCTCGGCGCGGGCGTGGTGGCGGAACGTTCATCACCGGACACGATCAAGACTCGCTCGCGGCCGATGACCTGATCCTGCGTGTGATGCGGCATCGCAAGGAGCTCGAGGACCTCCTGGTCTACAGGCGAGTCCTCGAGCCCGCCGTGGCCAGGGTCGCCTCCGGCACGCGCCGCGGCGCCGACCTCGCCGCGATGAGGCGCGCCATAAGGGGCATGGCAGCTTCCACGAGCGAGCCGGACTACATGCAGCACGACACGGACTTCCATATTGCAGTCGCCCACGCTACGGACAATGCGTTTCTGACACGCGCGATCGAGGAGATCCGGATGCGCCTGAACGACGCGATGACACTTCTCCCTGAGTCGGACGCGTGGCACAGGCGAATCTCCGGCGAGCACGAGGCGCTGCTGGAGGCCATCGAAAACGGCGATGCGGAGAGAGCGGAAACGCTCATGCAGGAACACGTGGCCAACAGTGAGCAAGGCTTGCGCGCCGTGCTCGCCGCCATCCGGCGGCGCGGCATGTGGAAGTAGGGGTGACCTTGCAGGCGACGATCCGCGCTGACGAGACCAATGTCTTCCCGCGGTTCTTGGATCTCGCATATCCCAACATCGAACGCGGAAATGGAGTCTGGCTCGAAACGACTGACGGTCACCGGATTCTTGACGCCTGCTCAGGCGGCGCGATGGTGGCCTGCCTCGGCCATGGTGTGCGCGAGATCGTCGACGCGGCGGCGGCCCAGGCCGAGCGCCTCGCGTACTTCTACAACCATCACTTCACGAGCCACCCGCAGGAGGAGCTGGCGGACCGCGTGCTCGAGGTGGTCGCGCCTGAGATGGCGCGGATCAAACTTGCCTCCGGCGGCTCGGAAGCCAACGAAACCGCGGTGCGGCTGGCGCGGACGTACCACGTAGATCGGGGGCAGAAACAGCGCTGGCAGATAATCTCGCCTGCGCAGGCATATCACGGATCGACGCTGGGCACTCTCGCCCTGAGCGGCCGCACCAAATCGCTGCAGGCCCCGTACACCGAGTACATGCCGGCATATCTGCACATCCCGCCTTCGACGCCGCGCTTCGACCCGAGTGGGGAGGCCGCCCTCAAGGCGCTGGATCGCGCGCTGAAAGACGCCGGCCACGATACCGTCGCCGCCTTCTTCTGCGAGCCGGTGAGCGCCGCGGCGCTGCCGGGCTACTCGCCACCCGATCGCTTCTGGCACGGGTTGGCCGAGCGCCGGGAGAAATACGGCTTCCTCGTCTGCTTCGACGAGATCGTCACCGGCGTCGGCCGTGTCGGCAGCTGGCTCGCCGCCCATCAGCTGCCGATCCAGCCGGACATCGTGACCATCGGCAAGGGTCTTGGCGCCGGTTACACCCCCCTGGCCGCGGTGCTCTGCCGCGAGCCCATCTACGACGCCATCGCCGAGGGCTCGGGGGAATTCGACCTCGGTCACACGTGGGATGGTGCGCCGCTGCCGTCCGCAGTGGGTCTCGCGGTGCTGGAGTACATCGTGCGGCACAAGTTGGTGGATCGTGTGCGCGAGCGCGGCCCTCGTCTGCGCGAGCAGCTGGGCTCCGCGTTGAAGGGATCGCGAATCGTGGGAGAGGTACGAGGCCGCGGTTTCTTGCTCGGCGTGGAGCTCGTCGATCCACGCGACGGCAAGTCATTCCTGCCCCATGAGCTCGACGTCGCGACGCTGGTCGATGACACCGCTTTCGAGCTGGGACTGCTCGTCAGCTCGACCCACTCGACCCCCGACGGCTATGCCGGCGACGAGGTTGTACTCGCGCCGGCCTATACGAGCACCGACGAAGAGCTGGATCTGATGGTGGAGCGCTTCAAGGCGACCATCGACGCGGTTGAAGAGGCGGTCGGCAAGCAGCTATGAGCACCATCGACGCTGGGGCCAAGCCGGTGAGCAAGCCGGAGCCCGCGCCGGTGTCGCAGGGCGGCGAGTTCATTCTGCTCGGGATGCCGGACGTCAACGGGTCCATCCGTGGCAAAGCGTTGCGCCCGGCAGCATTCGAATCGGCTCTCCGCCACGGAACGGTGATGACCGACCTGCTGCTGGGCCTCGATCCGACCGACACCCCGATCACCGACTACACGAAGTTCGGCATCCGCTCCGGCGCGGGCGACCTGATCGTGCACCCGGACCCAAGCACCCTTCACGAGCTGACCTGGAGGCCGGGCTGGAAGGTCTGCCTCGCCACGCCAAGTTGGCCCGACGGCCGTCCATGCGAGCTCGCCTCTCGGGAGGTCCTGCGGAAGGTCCTCACCGGCCTTTCCGAGCTCGGCTACGAGGCCGTCGCCGCAGTGGAGTACGAGCTCAGGCTGTGGGACGCCGAGTCCAAGCCACTTTCCAGCGGCCTCAGCTACAGCCTGGGTGAGCTGGGCGGTTTCGGCACTCTTCTCCGTGCGCTCACGCCGGCTCTTGAAGGTCTCGGCGTCGAGCTCTCAGCGGTGCACACGGAGGCGGGACCAGGCCTTCTCGAACTGAACCTCGGCGCCCGGCCCGCCCTTCGCGCGGCTGACGATGCGGCGCTGACCAAGATGGCGGTCAAGGACATCGCCGCCACCCTTGGTCTTCGTGCGAGCTTCCTCGCCAAGACCGCCCCTGGCGAAGAGGGTTCCAGCGGGCACATCCATCTTTCATGTTGGAGCGATGGCGCAAACGCGTTTCGCGCCTCCGAGGGCAAAGCGCTGCCGGCTGCGCTTCGCTCTGCGATCGCGGGTGTGTTGGAGCATCTGCCGGCGGCCTCACTGCTTCTGAATCCGACAATCAACTCGTATAAGCGCCTGGTTCCGGGTTGGTTCGCTCCCGTCAACGCAAGCTGGGGTGTCGAGAACCGCTCGTGCGCGGTGCGGGCGATCGTGAGCAAGGACCATCCTGAGCTGTGCCGCCTCGAATGCCGCCGCCCGGGCGCGGATGCCAACCCGTATCTCGCGATGGCAGCCATCGTCGCGTCCGCCGCCGACGGCATGAAGCGCCAGCTCATGCCGCCCGCCGGAATCGAAGGGGACGCTTATTCGCGCGGCGAGCTTCCCGAGCTGCCGGGCTCGCTGGAGAGCGCCATCAACGCCTTCCAGTCAGATCAGGTCCTGCGCGAGGCGCTCGATGAGCGATTCAGCGACTACTTCGTGACCTCACGCGCGTGGGAGCTCAAGGCGTTTCGGGAGACGGTGACCGAGTGGGAGCGCGACCGCTACATGAGGACGGTGTAGCCCGTGCAATCTCGGCTGATCTCCATCATGGATGAGAGCGCTGGTGCGCAGCAGAAGGACAACCTGTGCGGCCCGTTCTGGACCGCGCGCGTCCTCAACGAATCCGGGTTCTCGACCTGGGATGGTGAGCCGATCGACGAAGACCTGGTCGCGTTGCGCGCCCGCACGGCGCTGCCCGACGCGAGCTCCGATTCCGGGGTGCCGCCCGGCGCGGTCAGCCGCGTGGGTTATCGCTTTGCATTGCCGACGGCTCCCGTCGAGCATTCAGGCACTTCCCCGAGCGCGCTGATCGAGGTCATCGAAGCAGCCTCGGCCGGTGAGCTGCGCTGTCTACCCTTGCGCGGTGCCTGGAACGTGGTGCGAATCGAGCGCCTGGTCGATGAAGGGCGAGACCTGGGTTCGCGGCTGATCGCGAACGTGCGCAGTGGACGACTCTGGGGCAGCCGGCCCTCGATCGAGGTCCTGCTCGCCGAGCTCGAGGGTCGCCCGGTGCAAGACCCCCCGCCCGACTGGGACGTGGGGCACTTCATAGAGCTCGAGATGCTGATTCGCGGCCCACGCCGCTCGCTGGTCGTCGTGCACGACTCGTACCCGACACTGGGTTGGGGCGGCCGCCACCTTCAGCCGCCGCGAGCGCTGGCGGCAGCCCTTCTGCGCGGTGACGGGCGTGAGGGTGGCGTGCTGTGCGTCGTGCCGAAGGCGCGCGCCGAAGCTGCCAAAGCGCTGGCCGCCGAGATCGGACTCGAAATCGGCGCCTGGAACAACGGAGCCGGGAGTTGATGTCATCGTGATCGCAGAGGACAAGTCCGTTTCCGTCGACCGCGTGCTTGCCGAATGGAAGGAGTGGGGCATTCGCAACGTCCGCTTCGAGCTGCCCGACATGCATGGCACGAGCCGCTCGAAGATCGTTCCGATCGCTCACGCGGCGAGCTACGCCGAGGACGGTCTCAACATGTACGGGGGCGCGGCCGTGCTGGACAGCCGGTCCGACGTTGTGCCGGGCACGCTGTACAACGAGGAGGTCGCCTACGCCGACCAGCTGCTGCGTCCCGATCCTTCGACCGCCGCCGTCGTGCCGTGGGCCGAGGCCACCGCGAGGTTCATCTGCGACGCGTCCTGGGCCGACGGGCGGCCGCTTGCCGCTTCCCCGCGCCACGTCTTCCGGCGCGTGCTCGATCGCTGCCACGAGCTCGGCTATGAACCCGTGATCGGGATGGAATGTGAGTTCTACCTGCTCGACGCCGAGACCCACAAACCTCTGTTCAGCGGCTACCACATCTTCAACTCGGTCCGGAACACCTGGGTGCCGGCGATCGAGCGCATCGTCGACCAGATGCGCGATTTCGGCATCGACATCATCACCGCCAACTGCGAGTACGCCGGCTCTCAATGGGAGATCAACTACACGCCGGGCCGCGGCATGGCGGGACCTGACAAGGCGTTCAGCTTCAAGAACGGCGTCAAGGAGATCGCGCGACGCGAGGGGCTCCTCGCGTCCTTCATGTCCAAGCCGTTCGCCGACTCGGCCGGTTGCGGCTCGCACATCCACATGAGCCTGGTTCGGCTGGATGGGGGCAAGAACGCCATGTCGGAGGATGGCGCGGAGGCCGGCCTTTCGAAGGTGGGTCGCCAGTTCATCGCCGGACAGCTGCGCCACGCCGCCTCGACCTACGCGCTGCTGGCGCCCACGCTGAACTGCCTGAAGCGCCGCCGCCGCCACACATTCAGCCCGACGAACGTTTCGTGGGGCCCCGAGGACCGCTCGGCCTTCGTGCGTGTAAAGGGTGGATCGACCGAAAGCCGGCATATCGAGAACCGCGCTCCATCCGGCCTCTCGAATCCCTACCTGGTCGGCGCGGCCCTGCTCGCCAGTGGCTTGCTGGGTGTCGTCGACAAGCTCGAGCTCGAGCCTCCTGCGCATCCCCCGGCCGAGGATGACGACTCAAAACAAAAGCTGCCGACCAACCTCGAGGAGTCGCTCCGCGGGCTCGAGGCGGACCAGCGGATAACCGAGCTGCTCGGGGAGGAGTTCGTCGAGGCGTACACCGTCATGCGCCGGCACGAGCTGCAGCGATTCGCCGACCACGTGACGGACTGGGAGCTCCAGGAATACCTGGAGATCTATTGATGGCCGACGTTATTCGGGAGCTCAAGGAGGGGACGCAACATGCCTGACAATACGGTTGACATAGGCGTCGAACCGCTCGCGCAAGCCGAGGCGGACATCTTCGACGTCTCGCAGCGAGGAGACGTGTCGACTCTTCGCAAGCATGCGGTTGGCATTTGGGGCGTTCTGTTCCTGACCGTAACGGGTTCGGCGCCTATCTCTGCAATGCTTTTCAACACCCCCCTCGCCGTGGGCTGGGGCAACGGGTTGGGGGCGCCGGCGGCGTTCCTGTTCGCCACCATCGTGCTCACCATCTTCGCGGTCGGCTATATCGCTATGGCCCGCAAGGTGACGACCGCAGGCGGTTTCTATTCGTATATCAGCCATGGACTCGGTCGAGAGCTCGGCCTCGGCACCGGGTTTGCAGCGGTCGTGGCGTATTCGGTCTTCGAAGCGTCGCTGGCCGGCGGTTTTGCTTACTTCCTGCAGCTCAAACTGGCTGAAATCGGGCAATCCAGCGGGCTGGGCTGGCTCGGCCAGATCCAGTGGCCATGGCTTGCGCTTTTCATGGTCGTCGTCATCTCGCTGATCACGTACTTCGACATCAGGATTTCGGCACGCCTTCTCGGTTTCTTCCTCGTCGGCGAGATCCTGTTCCTGCTGATCTTCGACCTGTTCATGATCGGTCGCGGCGTGACCACGTCCGGGACCGCGTTCACGATCGAATCCCTCAACCCGGTCAAGGCCTTTCAGGGATTTGGCGCCACCGGCGCCACTGCGGCCGGCCTGGCGGCCATCGGGTTGTTCTTCGCCTTCTGGTCCTGGGTCGGCTTCGAGATGGCGCCGAATTATGGCGAGGAGTCAAAGGACCCCAAGCGCATCGTTCCGCTTGCGATGTACATCTCGGTCGTCGGGCTGGGAATCTTCTACATCCTCACCAGCTGGGCGCCGTTTGCCGGCTACTCGAGCGTCGGCGCCGCGAT
>JBGPOC010000124.1:0-6939 GCA_041487825.1 Candidatus Dormibacteraceae bacterium
ATCGACAAGGTCGGCAGCGACTGGAGGGGCGACCCGTCTGCCGCTCTGCTCGAGGTGCTCGACCCCGCCCAGAACAACACCTTCCGCGACCACTACCTCGAGGTCGACCTCGACCTCTCCGAGGTGCTCTTCATTCCGACTGCAAACGTGTCCGAGACGATCCCGGCGCCGCTGCTCGACCGCATGGAGCTCATCCGGCTCGACGGCTACACCGAGGAGGAGAAGGTTGCGATCGCCCGCGACCACCTGCTCCCGCGCCAGGTCAATCAGGCCGGCCTGAAGCCGGACGAGGTCTCGGTCACCGAAGACGCTCTGATGAAGGTGATCACGGAGCACACCCGCGAGGCGGGCGTGCGGAACCTGGAGCGCGAGCTCGGCAAGATGACCCGCAAGGTCGCCACCAAGGTCGCCACCGCGGCGCTGACGCCGCCGGTCGCGATCACGCCCGAGCGCGTCCGCGAGTTCCTCGGCAAGCCCAAGTTCGACAACGAGGTCGCCGCCCGCACCGCAGTTCCGGGCGTCGCCACCGGCCTTGCCGTCACCGGCACCGGCGGAGACGTGCTGTTCGTCGAGGCCACCTCCACGAACTCCAACGGCCACGGGGCCAACCTGACGTTGACCGGACAGCTCGGCGACGTGATGAAGGAGTCGGCACAGATCGCGCTCTCGTACGTCCGATCGCACACGGCCCAGCTGAAGATCGATGGCGACGCGGCCGACAGGGCTTTCCACATCCACGTTCCCGCGGGGGCCGTTCCTAAGGACGGCCCGTCGGCCGGCGTGACCATGACCACCGCCATCGTGAGCCTGCTCACCGGGCGCCCGGTTCGGAGCACTGTCGGCATGACGGGCGAGGTCACCCTGCAGGGTTTGGTGCTGCCGATCGGCGGCGTCAAGCAGAAGGTGCTGGCCGCGCACCGCATGGGGCTCAAGGAGGTCATCCTCCCCCGGCGCAACGAGAAGGACCTCGACGACGGGCCCGAGAGCGTTCGCAAGGCGATGACGTTCCACCTGGCCGCGCGGGTGGAAGAGGTGCTCGAGTTCGCGCTCGAGAAACCCGCCGAGTCCGGCGTTCGCGCAGCCTAGTTGGGTCGCTCCCCTAAAGAGGTCCTCGAGTCAGCGACCACGATCGCCGTGGTCGGCGCTTCAAGGGATCCCTTCAAGGCGGGCGGTTCGGTGCCGGCCGGGCTTCAGCGCCGCGGCTTTCGCATCATTCCGATCAACCCGTTCGCAGAGATCCTGTTCGGCGAACGTGTATATCGCTCGCTGGCCGACGTGCCTGAGAAGATCGACCTGGTCGACGTGTTCAGACCCGCCGCCGACGCGCCCGAGATCGCGCGGCAGGCGGTGGCGATCGGCGCGAAGGCGCTGTGGCTCCAGCAGGACATCCGCTCCGAGGAGGCACACGGCATCGCTCAAGCGGGCGGTCTCGAATACATCGAGGACGAATGCACCGCCGTGGTGGCCTCGCTGTACAGAATCAAGAAAGAGACTGCTGCCTAAGTAGCGCATACCGCCGTCACGCCCGTCCGGCTTAAGGCGCGCGCGGGTGACCTAGACTGGTCGAGTGGCCCATGGCGATTCGGCCTCACAAGAGCGCCCAGAACCCGTCCTCGGCGTTATCGTGCCGGCCTACAACGAAGAGCGGACGATCGAGCGCGTCATTCGCCGCGTGCTTGAGGAATCCTGCGTCCAGCAGGTCGTGGTCGTCGACGACTGCTCGACCGACGGCACGCTGGCCGCCATCAACCGATGTGCAGGCGATCCCCGCGTAACCGTCAAGCACCATGCGGCCAACCAGGGCAAGGGGTCAGCCATCCGCACCGGACTCGAGGCGATCGCCGCACCGTTGGTGATCATCCAGGACGCCGACCTCGAGTACGACCCGGCGGACTACGAGCATTTGATCTCACCAATCCTCCGAGGTCGGGCGGACGTGGTTTACGGCGTCCGTGGATTCGCGGGTCAGAGTGCCTATTCCTACTGGTTCGTCATCGGGAACCGGCTGGTCACGACGGCCACCAACATCTTGTTCAACTGCTACATCCAGGATATGGAGACCGGATTCAAGGTCATGCGGACCTCATTGATGCGGCGCCTCGGACTCAAAGGCACCCGTTTCGACATCGAGCCAGAGATCACGGGTCGCGTCCTCCGTCTCGGCTACCGCATTTACGAGGTGCCCATCGACTACGCGGCGCGCACGCGTGAGGAGGGCAAGAAGCTAACGTGGCGCGACGGCGTCAAGGCGTTGTTTGCTCTGCTTCGCATCCGTGTGGCGTCGGGACAGACCCTTTTCGGTGAGCCGGACCCGTACCACAAGGAACGCCTGAACGAACTCAGCTCTTCCGGGTTGGCCGGACCCGGGGAACCCCGCGCATCCATGACCGACGAGCGGAGCGCCGGCAGCCTTCGTTAGGCCGGTGTCATACGGCGTCCACCGGCGTCGCGCCGCTTTCACCCGACCCGGGCGCCGACCACGGAGGGGCTTGGCCGGCGACAGTGTCCAATGCAGATCGTGAGCTGGCGTGGCCTGCCACATACCTCCACAGCCCGGCCCCACCAGCTGACTTGACTGCAAGCACAAGGGCAACCGACCAGAGCGGGAGCGCAACTATCGTTATGCGATCACCCTGATCGAAGGTCAGGCCTCCTGCCAGGAAGACGTTCAGCATCGCGACGCAGAGCAGCGCGAGCCGGCCATCTCGTGCGCGCAAAAGGGCCACGCCTACGAGTGGGATCATCGCCAGCAGCGTTACGAAGTAGGCCTTATTTGTGGCGAAGATTACACGCGCAATCCGTGGGTGGTGGCCGTCGAGGAAGTTGGAATCTGCAAGAAGATTTTCCTTCAGAATGGAGACGAACACGGTCACTGCGTTTCTAAAGTGGTTTGCGACAAAGCGGGCGGCTTCGAGATTGCTGAGTAGGGCCATCTTCGGACGCGCCGCACGAAAGTTCCTGCTTTCTCCAATCACCACATCGAGACGCGATAAGTAGTACCCACGTACCGTGCTATCTCCGATATTCGATATGCCAAGGTACCCGTTGAAACGGACCATCAGCGCAAGTTGAATCGCAACGGGTACCAGGCAGGCGGCAAACACAGCTGCAGCGAGTCGCGGCTCAGGGCTCATGATGATTCCGACGAGCAATGCGACAACCACGACGACCAGGAGGATCTCGAACTCCGGTTTCACAACCACTAGCAGGGCCACTGGCAAAAGGGCCCACGCCACCTGTGACGGCGTCGGTCGGCGGGTGAGATGCGAAAGGCCGTAGGTCCACACCGCCAGCAGGGCGACCACGGTGATCTCAGTCAATCCTTCGAACGTGAGCAGGATCAGCGACATGTTGGTCACCAGTACGAAGAAGACGAGGGCGGCAGCCCAACTGGACCTCACGAATCGGTACGTGGCGGCAGCGGCGAAGTTCAGCGTCGCGAACCAGAGTGCGACGTTGAGAATCCACACACCGCTAATTCCGCCCAGGCGCTCTGCCAGCCCCATCAGAAGCGGATACAGGAATGGCCGCCGCGCAGAGGCAGTGGTGCTCGCCCCTCCATAGATCCAATCGGCGACCGCGCGGTACTCGTGCGAGTCAGGAAAGCTGAAGACGCTCGTGTGAACATGGGTGAGAGAGCCTGACACCCAGGCCACCGAGAAGTAGCTGAGCACCGCAACCAGGTTGAGAATGATCAGCAGCGACGAGCGCCTCAAAGTGACCCAACTTAACATGACGGCGTTGCCCTCGGATCCCGCCCGGAAGTTGCCACCCGATGCGGGCGGCAACTCTCTGTGGAGGAGGCTCGAGTCTAGGTCTTGGTCGGGCCCACCCAGACCGTCTGGATGTTGGTGAATTCCCGGATCCCGTAGGACGACAGCTCGCGGCCGTAGCCCGACCTCTTGACCCCACCGAATGGCAGACGTGCATCCGAGGCGACCATGCCGTTCACGAACACCAGGCCCGCCTCCACGCGCTCCGCCAGCATCCGGCCGCGCTTGACGTCGGCCGTCCAGATGGCCGACCCGAGACCGAACTCGCTGTCGTTGGCGACCCGCAGCGCCTCCTCCGCGTCCCGGACGCGGATCACTGCCGCAACCGGTCCGAACGTCTCCTCGCTGTACACAGGCATTCCCGGGCGCACCCCGGCAAGGACCGTGGGCTCGTAGAAATACCCGCCGTTGTCCAACCGCTTGCCGCCGGTGAGGATCTTCGCGCCCTTCTTGATGGACTCCTTAACCTGGCGGTCGAGGTCGTCGACCAGGTCGGCGCGCGCCAGCGGCCCGACCTGGTTGGCGCGATCCATCGGATCCCCCACCTTGAGCGCTGCGACCGCGCGTGAGAACAGCTCCTCGAACTCGTTGGCGATCGGCTCGGCCACGATGAAACGCTTCGCGGCGATGCAGCTCTGGCCGTTGTTCTGGTTGCGGGCGCGGCAGGCGACGGTAGCCGCGGTCTTCACGTCCGCATCTTCCAGCACGATGAACGGGTCCGATCCGCCCAGCTCGAGGACCGTCTTCTTGAGTGCCTTTCCGGCTGCGGCCGCGACCTGCTCGCCCGCCGCCTCGGAACCCGTCAGCGTCACGCCGGCGACACGCCGGTCCGCGATGATGCCCTCGACGGCGCTGGGGCGGATCAGGAGGGTCTGGAACACGCCCTTGGGCACTCCGGCCTCCCGGAAGACGTCCTCGATGGCAAGGGCGCATTGCGGGACGTTGGATGCATGCTTCAGGAGCATCACGTTGCCGGCCGCCAGGGCCGGCAGCCCGGCGCGGAACGCCTGCCAGAACGGGAAGTTCCACGGCATCACCGCGAGGATCACGCCCAGGGGCTGGAACCGGACGTAGCTCGTCGTGGCCGTGCTCTCGACTGGCTCGTCCGCGAGCAGGCGCGCGGCGTTGTCGGCGATCCAGGTCGCCGTCCAGGCGCATTTCTCGACCTCCGCCTCCGCCTCCACGATGGGCTTGCCCATCTCGGCGGTCATCAACGCCGCAAAGCGGGGTTTCTCCGCCCTGAGCACGCCTGCCACCGCGCGGAGGATCGCCGTGCGCAGGTCGAGGCCGGCGTCGCGCCAGGCATGCCGGGAGGCATATGCCCGCTCGACGGCGGCCTCGATGCCGGCTGCGTCCAGCTCAGGGAAGGTCGCGAGCTCCTTGCCATTCGAGGGGTCGATGGATTTGATCATACCTATCAGATTAGCGGGCCTTGACAGATGAACTGGCCTTTGTCCGAGCGGCCTCACCAGCGACGCCCCTCTTCCTGCCCCTCTCCCCTGCGGGGAGAGGGGCGCGTGGGCACAAAGGTACGATTCGGTCCGTGGCTCGCGCTCCGGTCAAGCGGCGGCTCGGCAGCCCTTCCGACCAGCCTCCCGGCCCGTCTGCGCCGCCCGCCGGCGGTCGGGTCCGGGTGGCCGTCGAGAACGTGTCGCCCGAGGTCGACGGCGGCCGCTTCCCGAGCAAGCGCTCCTTGGGCGAACGGGTGGTGGTGGAGGCCGACGTTTTCGCCGACGGTCATGACGCGCTGACGTGCGTCATCCGCTACCGCCACCAGGCCGAAAGCCGGTGGACCGAGGAACCCATGACGGCCCTTGGCAACGACCACTGGCGGGCGGAGTTCACCGCTACCGAGCTCGGCCGCTACATCTATACGGTCCAGGGGTGGGTCGACCGATTCCTGACCTGGCGCCTGCAGCTGGCCAAGCGCGTCGCGGCGGGACAGGACATCGCCCAGGATCTGGAGATCGGTGCGAGGTTGGTCGAGGCTGCCGCGGGGCGCACCAAGGGCGCGGACGCGGCCCTGCTCCTCAAGCAGGCGCAGGCACTCCGCTCCGCCAGTCTCCCGACCGCCGCGCTTCCAACCGCCGCTTTTCCAACCGCCGCTCTTCCAAGTAAAGCCCCTCACCCTGACCCTCTCCCCGGCGGGGAGAGGGTTTCCGATCAGCTCATCGCGCTCATGAATCGTTATCCCGATCGGAGTGAGGCCGCGACCTACTCGCGCGAGCTCGAGCTGCTCGTGGACCCGCAGCGCGCCCGCTTCAGCGCGTGGTACGAGATGTTTCCGAGGTCCGCCGGCGAACCCGGCCGCCACGGCACATTCCGCGACGTGGAGCGGCGCCTGCCGTACATCGCCTCGATGGGATTCGACGTCCTCTATCTGCCGCCGATCCACCCGATCGGCCGCACGCATCGCAAGGGCGCCAACAACAGCGTGCAGGCCTCACCCGCCGAACCAGGGAGTCCGTGGGCGATCGGCTCGGCGGAGGGCGGGCACAAGGCGGTCCATCCCCAGCTCGGCACGCTCGACGACTTCCGCCAGCTGGTGCGCGCTGCCGAGGAGCATGGCATCGGCCTCGCTCTCGACCTCGCCTTCCAATGCTCTCCCGACCATCCGTACACGCGCGAGCACCCGGAATGGTTCCGGCACCGTCCCGACGGCTCGATCCAGTACGCGGAGAATCCACCAAAGAAATACGAGGACATCCTCCCGTTCGATTTCGAATGCGAGGCCTGGCGCGAGCTCTGGAACGAGCTGCTCTCCGTCGTGCGCCACTGGGCCGACCAGGGGGTGCGCATCTTCCGGGTCGACAACCCGCACACGAAGCCGTTCGCATTCTGGGAATGGCTGATCGGCGAGGTGAAGCGCGATCATCCTGACGCGATCTTCCTCGCCGAGGCCTTCACGCGCCCCCGGATCAAGTACCGCCTCGCCAAGGCGGGCTTCAGCCAGTCGTACACGTACTTCGCCTGGCGCAACACGGTACCCGAGCTCACCCAATACTTCACCGAGCTGACGCAGGCGCCCGTGAGCGACTACTTCCGGCCGAATCTCTGGACGAACACGCCGGACATCGTCACCGAGTACCTGCAGACCGGGGGCAGGCCCGCGTTCGCCGTGCGCCTCGTGCTGGCGGCCACGCTGGGCGCGAGCTACGGCATTTAC
>JBGPOC010000125.1:0-6867 GCA_041487825.1 Candidatus Dormibacteraceae bacterium
CACCAAAACCGAAGCCATACGAGCACTTCGTCGCCGCATCTCAGATGAGGTCTTCCGCCGGATGTGGCAGGACCATTTGGCTGCCACTAAGGCTCCTGCCGAGGCGGCGGCTTGACATAGGAGTAACTCATCGCGCGTCGGCTGCGCCGAGGCGCTGCTCTCTTTCCCGTATATGGATGGGACTTGTCTAAGGATTAGTTTCTCCTCGCGACGATTGAGAGTCGTGGGGAACAAAGTCATGGCCGGGGGGACCCCGGCCAAACACGCAGCGCCAGAGGGTTTAGCTAGCTGTCCGGCGGCGCCGACCGGGACAGGTCGCGAAGCCGCAGGAGCGACCACGCCAGGTAGCCGCCGAGGATGACCACGGCGGCAACGTAGGCGGCGACCAGGTAGATCATCGGGCGGGCTCCGGCTCGCGCGCGGCGAGGCTGGGAACGGAAGCACCGGCTGCGGAAGTTGCCTCGTCCATCAGCGTTTCGATCCGGTAGCGGATGGCGACCATCACCGCGGCCAGGAACAGCGTGCATGCCATCGTCACCAAGAATGTGAACAGCATCTGAGGTGGAAGCGCGTCGCGGATGATCAGCGGCCCGGGGTGTATCGTCCGCCACCACGTCACGCTGAAGTAGACGATCGGCACGTCGACGAAACCGAAGATGCCGACCACCGCGGCGAAGCGCGCCGCCTGGCGGCCTGGCTCGGCGAGACGGCGGAGCAACAGGTAGCCCGCATATATGACCCAGAGCACCAACGTGGACGTGAGTCGAGGGTCCCACGTCCAGAACGTGTTCCATATGGGTTTCGCATAGAGCATCCCCATGACCAGGGTGACGGTGGTGAGGACGACGCCGACCAACGCGGCTGCGCGCGCCAGCCGGTCCGCATTCGCGCTCTCCTTTCGGACGTAGACGATGCTGGCCACGAACACGACCGAAAAGCATGCAAAGGCAGCGATGGCGGAGCTGACATGCAGGTAGAAGATGCGCTGCGGCTCCTTCTGCAGGTAATCCTCGGGCGCATAGAAGAAGATCAGAGCGGCCGCGACGAGCATCAGCCCGACGGCGACCGCGGTCAACCTCGTGTATCTAGTCATCGAGCACGTACCTTGCGGCCAGTGACGTGAGCACGACGAAGAGTATGTCGAAGTCGATCAGCAGCGCGACCGCCTGGTCGTAGCTGCCGCTCGCGCCCATCGCGACCTGGACCGCCTGCCCGCCGGCGACCACGAACGGGATCCACAGCGGCAGCGTGAGCAGGGGCAGCAGCACCTCTCTCGCGCGCACGCGCGCCACGATGGCCGCGAACAGGCATCCCAGCGCGGCCATGCCGACCGTGGCGAGGAGGACCGCCAGGACCAGGGCCGGATTGAGCGGCGTCCCGAAGAGCAGCGCGAGAGCCGGCAGCAGCACCGCCTCACATGCGATCAGGAGAAGGGCGGCGGCGATAGCCTTGCCGGCGAAGATCGCGGCCGCCGGCGCCGGGGTGAGCAGCATCGCCTCCAGCGAGGCCTGCTCCCGTTCTGCCGCGAATGCCCGGCCAAAGGCGACCAGGCCCGCGAACACGAGCGTCAGCCACAGGACGCCGGGCGCGATCGCCGACGCGTTCTGGGAATCGATCTGGAACCCGAAGTTGGCGATCACGAGTGCCAGCACGACGAACTGGCCAAGCGCGGGCACCAGCTCGCGGGTGCGCCATTCGGACGTCAGGTCCTTGCGCGCAACCGCAAGCGCAATCGCAACCGAGCGGGTCACTGCACCACCCTAAGGCGCGTTCCCGCTCCAAGCGACCGGCCGCTGCGCAGGACGAGTGTGCGCCGGCACAGGCGGTTAGCCAGGGCGTGGTCGTGCGTGGCGAGGACGACCGCCCTGCCCTGCATCACCCTCGCGAGGAGGTCTGCTCCGCCCGAGTCCAGGCTGGCGTCAGGTTCGTCGAGGACCAGCAGGCGCGGGTCGTGCAGAATCGCCCGGCCGATCGCGAGCCGCTGCTGCTCTCCCCGAGAGAGCAGGCCGGCCGGTCGCCGCGCGACCCCGGCCAGTCCCACCAGTGCGAGCGATTCGGGCACTCGTGCGCGATCGACGCCGTGCAACGAACAGAAGAATTCGAGGTTCTCCTCGGCGGTGAGCGCTGGATACAGGCCCGGCGTGTGGGCGACGAAGCCGATCCTCGCCCGCACCCGCTTGCGCTCGCGCAGTGCGTCGAGCCCGAAGATCTCGAGGCTGCCGGAGGTGGGTCGGGACGCGGTGGCGATGATGCGGAGAAGCGTGGTCTTGCCGGCGCCGTTTTCGCCCAGCACGGCTAGATGCTCACCAGGATCGAGGGCCAGGTCGACCGCGTCGAGGGCCAGGCCCGTCGCGAAGCGCTGTGTGAGCTCGTGGGCGACGAGGGTGCTCACCGCGTTCCCACCTCGCGATTCCCCCGCGCGTGGGGCGGCTCCACGGTTTCGTCGGGGGTCCTGAGTAAAGGCCACAGCACAAAGGGACCGGCGGCGAAGAGAAGCAGCGTCGCGACTACCAGAGCCATCTACGCCAGTTGCGCCGCAGGTGCTCGCGTGACCACCAGGTCGGAAGCCCGGCGCCTCTCCCCAACGTTGCCCAGCATGACGCCAAAGATGATGATGACGCCGCCAGCCCAGATCCAGCTCACCAACGGATTGACGAAGACCTGGAACGAAGCGGAACCATCGTCGTTCATGCCGGCCAGGACGATGTACACGTCGGCGAACGGCGTGCTGCTGATCGCAACATGCGTCAGCGACTGCCCGCCGAGTCCGGCGTAGGTGGCGCGGGCGGGCTCCAGCGTCTGGTCGCCAAGCCGCATCGCGCCGACGAGCTCGGTGTGGTCTGCGAACTGCCTCTGGTCGGCGCCCAGGTACGTCAGCGTGTAGCCGGCGACCGACACGTGGTCCCCGGGCATGAGGGCGACGTCCTTCTGCTGCTGCCAGAAATGCGAGCCCGCGATGCCTGTAACCAGCACCACCATGCCGAGGTGCGCGAGGTAGGCGCCGTAGCGCCGCCTCTTGCGTACGATCACCGCCGCCGCCTGCGACCAACCACGGCCCGAACGGCGCAGCCTGAGGCCCGTGCGTCCGTACTCGACGAGGCAGGTCGTCGCCGCTGCGGCAGCGAGGGGAATCGCCAGCAGGGCCGGCACCGACCGGACGCCGTCGACCAGGAGCACGGCCAGCACGATGGCAGCCGCGGCGACGGGCCACCGGAACGCACGCAGAAGAGGAGAGCCGGCGCGGCGCCAGGGCAGGAGCGGGCCGGCCGCCATCAGCGCCAGGATCGCGACGAACAAGGGGCCGGCGGCACGCTCGTAGTACGAGGCCCCGACCACCCGCTCCTGGCCGAGCATTCCCGACACGAGGGGCAGCACGGTCCCCCAGAAGACGACGGTGACGACGCCGATCAGAAGGAGGTTCTGGAGGACGAACGCGCCCTCGCGAGAAACGGCGGGTGAAGGTTGAGCGTGGCTTCGGAGGCTCCCCGCTCGAAGCGCCAGTAGAACGCCTGAGAAGATCAGGCATACGAACAGGAAGCCGAAGAACCAGGGCCCGATGGCGCTGATCGCAAACGTGTGCACCGAGGGGACGACGCCGCTGCGAACGATGAAAGTGCCGAACACCACCAGCAGAAACGCGAGGATCACGAGCCCGAAGTTCCAGGCCAGCAGCCGGCCGCGCCGCTCCTGCACCTGCGACGAGTGCAGATACGCGGTGGTGGCGAGCCACGGCATGAGCGCCACGTTCTCAACCGGGTCCCAGCCCCAATAGCCGCCCCAGCCGAGGACGTGGTAAGCCCACCACATGCCCAGGACCAGGCCGGTGCTCTGGAGGGCCCAGGCCATCAGCGCGAAGCGCCGCGTGTGCGCGACCCAGGCGGCATCGGATCTCCCGGCGAGGAGCGCGGCGGCCGCGAAGCTGAAGGGGATCGCGAACGACGCGAACCCGGCGAGCACCACGGGCGGGTGGATCAGCATGCCGCCGTCACGCAGCACGGGATTGAGCCCCAGTCCGTCGGGCGGCGTGATCGCCAGTATGTCGAACGGGCTCGCGACCAGCACCAGGACCACCAGCAGGAAGCTCAGGATCGCGGCCATGACCCCGGTCGCGTAAGCGGCAAGGCGCAACCCGAGCGCCGAGCTTGCCACCAGAGAGGCGCTCCCGAGGAGGGCGAGCACCAGGGCCCAGTAGAGAAGCGAGCCCTCCTGGCCGCCGTAGAACGCGGAGGCGACCAGCGCGGTTGGCGTCGACAGGTCGCTGTGCTCGGTGACGTAAGCGAGCGAGAAGTCATGCGTGAGCAGGGCGAACTCGAGCAGGATGGCCGCCAGAAGGATCATCGCCGCGCTCGCGTAAAACGCCCTGCGGCCGATCCGGATCATCACCGCGTTCTCGCGCCACCCCGCCCAGGCGGACAGGAGCGCCGAGAACCCTCCCATCACGAGTGCTGCCAGCAGGGCGCCTGAGCCGAGGTAGGCGACGATCACGACGTATAGGGGGTGGTCGAGAATCGCGAGGGGCATTTGGCGAGGACGCTGCGCGCGTGGAAGATGCCGTCCGCGCCGAGACGCCCCTCCGCGACCACCGTGATCCCCGGTTGGAAGATGTCGGGCAGCGTGCCGTGGTACTCGACCGGCACCGAGGCCGTTCCATCCTTCTCGGTGAACTGGACCTGCAACCCTCCCTCGCTGCGCTGGACGTCGTTCTGCACCACGCCGGCGACCCGTACATCGCCGCTCGCGGCATGCGCGCGAAGCTCCGACACGGTCAGGTAGTACTCCGAAGATCCGCCCGAGGCCGAGTACACCAGGTAGCCGACGCAGGCGGCGATGAGCGCGCCGAGGACGCCCCACTTCAGGCCCGAGATCACGCGATGAGCCCCAGGTAGTGGTCGATGGTCTGCGCGTCCAGCGGGCCCGCGAACGACGCGACGACCACGCCGTCAGCATCGATGAAGAAGGTCACGGGTGGCGCTGAGACGCCGTACGCCTGGTAGTCGCCGTCCACGATCTGGCCCACGGGGTAGGGATGTGGATGTCTCGTCTCGAAGTCTCGAACCGCCCCCGCGGTGTCCTGCATGTCCGCCCCGACGAAAGCGATTCCCGGGTGGCCGGCGGACGCGCCGGACAGCACAGGCAGGTCCTCGGCGCAGCTCACGCACCAGGAAGCCCAGAAGTCGAGCACCACCGGCTTGCCACGCAGGTCCGAGACCTGCACCCGGTTCCCGTCAAGAGTCTGGATTGCCAGGGTGGGCGCGCTGTTGCCGATCACGGCGGGACGGGTCAGAGCCGCGTGTTGGAGACCCCACGCCAGCGAGAGCATCAGCACCGAACCGAGGACGATCGCGCCGGCCGCGATGATCCCGGACCTCCGATTCACGGCGCTGAGTCTAGTGTGATCGAGTTGGCCTGGGCGATGCGCGCGTACACGCGACCACTCGGCTTGATCGTCCTCTCCAGGGTCTTGCGATCGACGTCGATCAGACCGAACCGAGCCGAGTAACCGAGCGCCCATTCGAAGTTGTCCATGTTCGTCCAGTGAAAGTAGCCACGGACGTCCACCCCGTCATCGATCGCGAGCAGCACGTTGGAGAGGATCTCGCCCAGGTATCGCTGCCGCCATGCATCGTCATCGGTGGCCAGGCCGTTCTCGGTGATGTAGACCGGCTTGCCCAGCGCCCGAAGCTCGTTCAGAACCGTGCGCATCCAGCTCGGGTCGGAGCACATGCCCATCTGGGTCACGGGCAACCCGGGGATGTTGAAACGCCTGATGAACTGCTCCTTCGGCCGGCCTGCGTCGAATGCGCACATCTGTCCCCAGTAGTGGGCGATTCCGACGAAGTCGCTGGTCGCCTCCACGACCTTGCCCAAACGGCCGGGTGCGACCGGCCAGCGGTCAAGGACCAGCTGCGATGTCTGCGCGGCCCACCGGTCGCGCCGCTTCTCGGTGGCGGGAAGCATCAGAAGTTTGTGGTGTGACAGACCGACCAGCGCGTCGGGCCAGCGTCGCTTGATGGCGCCGTACGCCAGCTCGTGGGCGCGCCGCATGTTGGTCAACACGCGATATACGCCGGGGATGTCGCCATGCCGCCCGGGTGGAAACACGCCGACGATCCAGCCGTTGGCGGCGTAGACGTTGGGCTCGTTGATGGTGCACCACAGGCTGACCAGGTCCCCCAGCTCGTCGACCACGCGGTGGACGAAAGGCATGAAGGCGTGGGCCGCGCCGTCCGAAGCCCACCCGCCTTTGCGCGTGAACCATGCCGGGCTGGTGAAGTGATGAAGCGTCACCATGGGCTCGATTCCCTGTTCGCGCAGCTCGCCGAGAACGTCGCGGTAGTGGCGGATCTGTCGCGAATCGAACTCGCCCTGCGAGGGCTCGATCCTCGACCACTCGATCGAGAGTCGGTGAGCGTTCTGTTGCAACTCGCGTAGCAGGGCGAAATCCTGCCGATACCGGTGGTAGTGATCGCAGGCGATCGCCGAGGTGTCGCCGTTGGCGATCCTTCCAGGCTCCTGCTCGAACTCCCACCAGTCGGAGCTGCGATTGTCGCCCTCGACCTGGTGGGCGGCGCTGGCGGTGCCCCAGAGAAAGCCGTCTGGGAATCGCCCGCTGGCCGCCGTCACGCGGCGGCGCTCGCCGGTTTCTCCAGCTTGGGAGCCGCGATGTACTCCCAGGCGACCGGGCGGTCCCCGTTCAGGTCAACCTGCAGCGCGCCCGCGCGCTGGACCTCCTTGCGATAGAGCTCCCGCTCGTTGTGCGGCCGGCCGTCCAGGAGGACCCATGCCGCCTGCAGCGGGTCGGCGTGGCTCACGATGGCCATCGTCTCGCCGGGATGCTCGACCGCGATCCGCTTGACGACCGCGAGG
>JBGPOC010000126.1:0-6865 GCA_041487825.1 Candidatus Dormibacteraceae bacterium
CGGAACCGGGCGCGAGGAGACTCCCGACGATGCGATCCGCGTCGCCATCCTCGGGCGGCCGAACGTCGGCAAGTCCTCGCTGCTGAACGCCCTGCTCGGGGATGAGCGCGCGCTGGTGAGCGCCATTCCGGGAACGACCCGTGACCCGGTGGACACAGAGCTCTTGTTCGACAACATCCCGGTGGTGCTGGTCGACACCGCCGGGATCAGGCGCAAGTCCGCCCACCGCGACCGGCTGGAGCGCTACAGCTTGATGCGGGGCATCAGCGCGATGGAGCGCGCGGACGTGGTGCTGCTGGTCATCGAGGCTTCCGCGGGCGTGCTCGCACAGGACCAGCACGTCGCCGGATATGCGCTGGAGGCGGGCAAGGGCCTCGTGATCGTGGTCAACAAGATCGACCTGGTGGAGCCGGCGAAACGCAAAGCGGCCTACTGGCGCGAGACGCTGGCCAAGGATTTCAAGTTCGCACCGTTCGCTCCCGTCGTCGCCGTGTCCGCACTCACCAGGGAGGGGATCGGGGCGATCATGCCAGCCGCCATCGACGTCGTCGGCCAGCGGCGCATCAAGATTCCGCCGAACGAGCTCAACCGTCTGCTGCGCGACGCCCTGCAGGAGCATCCGCCGCCGAGCTTCAAGGGTCGGCGCCTGAAGGTCGGTTACGCGACCCAGGCCGGCTCGGAGGCGCCCACCATCGTCCTGTTCGTCAACGACGTCGGGCTGCTCCATTTCTCCTACCGGCGATACCTGGAGAAGAAGATCCGCGATCGGTTCGGGCTGGTCGGCAACCCGATCAAGCTCGTCCTGCGCGCGGACGCGGGCAAACGCGCCGCCGCCAAGACCTGACCGCGTTTACATTTCGATCATGCCAACGCGACACCGGTTTGACGGAATCCTGATCTATTGAGGCGATGGGCAAGCCGGTGACCTTGAAAGTGATGGTTGTCGATGACGAGGACCACATCGTCGAGCTGGCGCGCATCTACCTGACGCGGGAGGGCTACGAGGTCGAGGGCGTGGGGGATGGGTCCCAGGCGCTGGCCAGGTTCGCCCAGCTCAAGCCCGACCTGGTGGTCCTGGACATCATGCTGCCGGGCGCCGACGGCATCGCGATCTGCAAGGAGATTCGCAAGGTCAGCCAGGTGCCGATCATCATGCTGACCGCGAGGGACGAGGTGACCGACAAGGTGGTCGGCCTGGAGGTCGGCGCCGACGACTACCTGACCAAGCCATTTCACCCGCAGGAGCTGGTCGCGCGAGCGAAGGCGCTCTTGAGACGAGCGCGGATTGAGCCGGACGCGCCGAAGCTGATTCGCGCAGGCAAGCTCGAAGTCGACCTGGAGCGCCACGAGGTCAGGCACGGCCAGGCGAAGGTCCAGCTCCGGCCGAAGGAGTTCGACCTGCTCACGCTGCTGGCGCGGCATCCCGGCCGCGCCTTCCAGCGCAGCGAGCTGCTCGATCTGGTTTGGGGCTACGACTTTCCCGGCTACACGCGGACCGTGGACGTCCACGTCCAGCAGCTGCGCGAGAAGTTGGCGGCAGCCGGGATCACGGACCCGAGCATCCAGACCGTGTGGGGCGTCTGCTATCGGCTGGAGCTGGCCGGCAGCTGAGCCTCCGCCTGCGTGTACTGGCGGCCGCCGCCGGCATCGTCGCCGTCAGCCTTCTGCTGAGCGGGGCCTTGACCTGGGTCCTGGTGCGCAACCTGGAGTTTCAGAGCGCCCAGCAGCAGCTCGATTTCGCGATCCACGTCGACCGGGTCCTGGTCCGGCACCAGGAGTGCTTCATACGGCCGACGGTGGTGACCAACGAGGGGCCGGCCCTCTGCCGGCTCGACGACCCGGTCGATTTCGAGGACCGGCTGGCGACCCTGGCGGCGACCCTGAGCCAGGATCGCATCCTGCTGCTCGATCGCCGGCGGACGGTGGTGTGGGACAGCGGCAGCCCGAGCACGATCGGGCAGGTGATCAACGTGCAAGCGGCCAGGCGCGTCGCCAACGTCGCCGAGGCGCAGCCGGTGCTGGGGGGAAAGCCATACCTGGCCGCCGCCATGGTCCTGGCGCCGGGACGCGACCCGATCAATGCCGCCTACCTGGTGGTGGCGCGGCCGCGGGCATCGGTCACGGCTGCGGCCGCCGGCGAGCTACTTCCGCTGCTGCTCGCCACTGGAGGCGCCGCCATGGTGGTGGCGATGCTGCTCGTCGTGCTCGTCGGGCGCACGTTGACCCGGCCGCTCACCCAGCTCGCCGCCGCCGCCGAGGACGTCGCTGCAGGCAACTACTCGCGGCGCGTAGGCATCCGCGGTGACGACGAGATCGGGATGCTGGGCGCCGCCTTCGACCGGATGGCGGAGGCCGTCGAGCGGGCGCGCAAGGTTCAGCGCGACTTCCTCGCCAACGTTTCGCATGAGCTGAAGACCCCGCTGACGAGCTTGATCGGCTTCAGCCAGGCCCTCGTCGACGGAAGCTTGAAGAGCGATGCGGACCGCGCGCGGGCGGCCACGATCGTGCACGAGGAGTCGGAGCGGGTGCTGCGGATGGCGCAGGAGCTCCTCGACCTCGCGCGGGTCGAGGCCGGCTCGATCTCGATGCACATCGGCGACGTCGACCTTTCCAGCCAGCTGGAGCAGGAGCTGGCGATCGTGCGGCCGCGGGCCGACGCCCGCGAGCTCAGTCTCACAGTCGACGTGCCGTTGGACCTGCCGCCCGTGGCGGCGGATCCTGAGCGGCTGCACCAGGTCCTCGACAATCTGCTCGACAACGCGGTGAAATACGCGCCTGCCGGGTCGACGATCAAGGCGGAGGCGCGGCTCAAAGGCGATTCCGTCGAGACGGTGATCTCGAACCCGGCGGGCGTTCATCGCCCTGACCCCGAGCGGATGTTTGAGCGCTTCTACCGGGCCGACCCGTCGCGCTCCGCCGCAGCCGGCGGCGTCGGCCTCGGACTGTCGATCTCCCGCGAGATGGCGACGGCGATGAATGGGAGGCTGTGGGCCGACTTCGACGAGGGCGGCATCCTGCGGGTGCATTTAGAACTGCCTGCGAGGGTTGGCGGCCCGGGGAGCGGGGGAGGAATCGGCGGGTAGCGCGAGTCGCTCGGCGGGGGAGGTTGCGCGGGGAACGGGCTGGGAAGACGGAGTGGTAGGACAGGTGTGGAGTCGAAGGCGACGCTCGATTTCTGGGGTCTTGTTGCAGAAATATCAGGGTTGCAACCATTGACGAGCGAACAAGTGTTCGGTATCATTTCGTTATGGATTATGGGGTGGGGGGAGTTGTATCCGACGAGCTGGATCTGACCGACGAGCTTGTCGGCCTTCGTCACGTGATCGATCAGCTCGAGCTTGTCTTCTCCACCAGGGCGGCTGCTTTCGCCGCCACCAACGAATACGAGGGCTGGGGAGCAGTGACTCCCATCGATTGGATCCGCCTCCATTGCCATATGACCGGCCCGGTGGCTGCCGACCGCGTCGCGGTCGGGCAGCAGATGTCCAAGCTTCCTCAGACCCTTGGCGCCATGGTTGGTGGCGAGATCGGCTTCGCCCACCTCACCGTCATGGCGAGAACCGCCGACGCGCTGTCCAACTCCGGGACGGCGGCCGCCTTCGACGAGACGGCGCTGCTGCAGAAAGCACGCGAGGTCAGCCCGGGTAAGTTTCACCACCTCTGCCGCCATGCTCGCCACGCGGCGGATCCCAAGGGCTATGCGGCCGAGCAGAGGGAGCTGGTGGAGAATCGCAGTCTCACGCTGAGCACCTGGGACGATGGCGCGATTGTCATCAGCGGCATCCTCGATCCGGTCGGTGGCGCCGCGGTGCGCTCGGCACTCGAGCCGCTGGCCCGCCCGTCAGGCGCAGGCGACGACAGATGCCGCGATCGCCGCATGGCCGACGCCCTGGTGGAAATTTCGATGCACGCTCTCGACAGCGGGCTCCTGCCGCAGACGGCAAGCCGGCGGACGCATCTCCAGGTGACCACTTCGCTCGAGACGCTGCTCGGCCTCGATGGTGCGCCTGCCGCCGAGATGGAATTCTCTCTACCTATCTCGGCCAGGTCGGTCGAGCGGCTCGCGTGCGATTGCACCGTCACGCGGATCCTGCTCGGCGCCGATTCGGTGATTGTCGATGTGGGGCGCGCGAAGCGCGTGGTGTCCGGACCGACGAGGACTGCGCTCAACGCACGTGACGGCAGCTGCCGCTGGCCGGGTTGCGACCGGCCCGCGTCGTGGAGCGCGGCGCATCACGTAGTGCATTGGATCCATGGCGGTGGAACCGACCTCCCGAACCTGATCCTTCTGTGCCATCGCCACCACTGGATGGTTCACGAGGGCGGTTGGCAGCTCGTCAAGACAGACGAAGGCCACATCTTGACCGTGCCGCCGATGACCGGCTTGAGCCACCTGGCTCGGGGGCCCGACTAGGGCGCAGTCGGCACGACCTTCGTCAGCGAGCCGGCGGGACCATCAGCGTCACCGGGTTTTCGAGCAGGCGTTTGACCTCGGCCATGAACTGGGCGGCGGTCGCGCCGTAGAACACGCGATGGTCGATCGACAACGTCATGCGCATGACCTTGCCCGGCACGATGCGCCCCTCTTCGACCACAGGGACGTCCTTGATCGCCCCCACGGCGAGGATTGCCGCCTCGGGCGGGTTGATGATCGCCGTGAACTCGTCCACGCCGTACATGCCGAGGTTCGAAATCGAGAACGTCGCTCCGCTGAGGTCGCCCTCGCCGGGCCGCCCCGACCGCGCGCGCTCGATGACCTGGCGCGACTCGATGGAGATCTGGATCACGTCCTTCGCGTCCGCGTCGTGCACAACGGGGACGAGAAGCCCCATGCCCTCGCTGGGCGCGACCGCCAGCCCGATGTTCACGGCTCGCTTGCGCTGAAAGCGGCCATCGACCCACGACGCGTTCACTTCCGGGAACTTCCGCAGGGCAAGGGCACACGCCCGAACCAGGAAGTCGGTGATCGTCACCTTGTCGGCTCCGGGCACCGAGTCCTTGAGCTGCTGGCGCATGCTCACGGCCTGGTCGACCCGGGCTTCGACCGTGACCGTGAACTCGGGCACGGTGGCCTTGGCCTCGGTCATGCGGCGGGCGATTGTGGCCTGCATGCGGTTCGGCTCGACCAGCTCGGCGTCAGGCCCGCCGGTTCGCCGTGCCGGGGCCGGCGCCTCACGCGCGGCGCCACCCTTGCCCTTGGCCAGCGCTTCGATGTCCTCCCTGACGATGCGGCCCTCCGGCCCGGATCCCTTCACGCCGGCGAGGTCGATGCCGAGCTGCACCGCGAGCCGCTTCGCAAGCGGCGACGCCTTCACCGCCCCTCCGTCGGAGGACCCGTTGCCGCCACGCGGAGCGGGGGCAGCCTTGAGATCGGTGGGCGGGGCAGGCTCCGCGACCGGTCCATCACCCGCGACCTCGTCGACCGATGCGGGCTCGGGTTCGGCCTTGGCCCTGGCGGTCTCCTCCTTCGCCTTTTCAGGCTTCGACGCCTCCGCCGCCCTGGCCGGCTTGGCCCGCGCGCCCGCGCCCGCGGGCCCTATGGTGGCGATCGGCGCACCGATCTTCGCGGGC
Organism: Candidatus Dormibacteraceae bacterium; assembly: GCA_041487825.1. GTDB lineage: Bacteria > Chloroflexota > Dormibacteria > Dormibacterales > Dormibacteraceae > Palsa-872. The sequence continues at coordinate 5,572 of JBGPOC010000126.1, forward strand.
ACCCCCTTTTCGACCCGGATCGAGAGCACGCCGTCATCCTCAGCTTCGAGGTCGAAGGTGGCCTTGTCCGACTCGACCTCGGCGAGGACGTCCCCCTTGTGCACCTCGTCGCCGTCCTTCTTCTTCCACTCGAGGATGGTGCCCTCTTCCATCGTGTCCGACAGCTTGGGCATATTTACATCAGGCATCTTCCACTCCAGGGAAAAAGGGCAGCGGCCCCTGCCCCGCGGCGTGCCGCGGGGTCGGCTTTGCCGAGGCCGCGATGGGGGAAAACCGCCAGGTTGTCCCCCATTTCCTTCACGTCAGGCATCGGTCTTTCTCCCCACGATCCGCCTGGCCATCCGCTTGATGTCCTCGCTGGTCGGAATCGACGCCTTTTCGAGCGGAAGGCTGTATGGCATCGGCACCTGGGCGCCGCCCAAGCGCATGACCGGCGCGTCGAGGTAGTCGAAGCATCGCTCCTGCACCCCGGCGGCGATCTCCGCGGTGACGCCGTAGGTCGCCCAGCCCTCCTCGACCACCATGCAGCGGCTCGTGCGTCGCACGGACTCGACCATCGGGGGCCAGTCGATTGGGCGGATGGAGCGGAGGTCGATCACCTCGACGTCGATGTCCTCCTCCTCGAGCTGCTTGGCGGCTTCGTTGGCAAGCACGGCCATCCGCGATACGCCGACGATCGTGAGATCCGCCCCCTTGCGTCTCACCGCGGCCTGGCCGAGGGGGACCGTGTAGTCGCCGTCGGGCACCATGCCGCGGACGTTGTAGAGGCTCATCGATTCCAGGAACATCACGGGGTTGTTGGTGCGGATCGCCGATTTGAGCATCCCTTTCGCATCCTCCGGCGTGGTCGGCGCCACGACCAGAAGGCCGGGGATGAGGCCGTACAGGACCTCGAAGCTGTGCGAGTGCTGCGCCGACAGCTGGTGTCCCGCCCCGCCCGGCATGCGGATCACCAGTGGCGCCTTGGCCTCTCCGCCGAACATGTAGCGGATCTTTGCCGCGTTGTTCACGATCTGGTCGTACGCGACGAGAGAGAAATTGATCGTCATCAGCTCGACCACCGGTCGCAGCCCGAGCATCGCTGAGCCGATGGCGGTGCCGACGATGACCTCCTCAGCGATGGGGGCGTCCACGACGCGCTCCGGTCCGAAGCGGTCCAGCAGGCCGTCGGTGATGCGGTAGGCGCCGCCGAACTTGCCGATGTCTTCGCCGATGAGGTAGACGGAATCGTCGCGCTCCATCTCCTCGCCGAGCGCCTCGCGGAGCGCGACACGGTACAGCTTTTCCTCAGCCA